>JANWUU010000279.1 GCA_025057735.1 Burkholderiaceae bacterium | reverse complement strand
ACGACGAGCTCGCGCGCCGCGTTGTGGTCGAGCACCGCGGCACAGTGGTGAAGATGACGGGCGACGGCGTGCACGCCGCGTTCGACGATGCCGCCGACGCCGTCGCGGCAGCGCTGGCGCTGCAACTGCACCTGGCCGATTGGGCGCAGCAGGCCGACCTCCTGCCGCTAGCGGTGCGCTGCGGCCTGCACTGCGGCAGCGACGAGCGCCGCGCCGGCGACTTCTTCGGCCCGGCGGTCAACCGCGCCGCCCGCATCATGGGCGCCGCCCACGGCGGGCAGGTGCTGCTGTCGCAGGCCGTGGCCGAGCGCGTGCGCGACCGCCTGCCGGCGGGCGCCTCGCTGCGTGAACTGGGCACGGTGCGGCTGCGCGATCTGGCGCGGCCGGAGCGGCTCTTGCAACTGGTGCACCCGCGCCTGCGGCGGGACTTCCCGCCGTTGCGCTCGCTGGAGGCAACGCCGAACAATCTGCCGCAGCAGGTCAATTCGTTCATCGGCCGCGAACGCGAGCTCGCCGACTTACGCGCCCTGCTGGCGCAGCACCGCCTGGTCACGCTGCTCGGCATGGGCGGCCTGGGCAAGTCGCGCCTGTCGGTGCAGCTGGCCGCCGAGCTGCTGGACGAGTACCCGGATGGCGTCTGGCTGGTCGAGTTCGCGCCCCTGTCGGACCCGCAACTGGTGCCGCAGGCGGTGGCGTCCGTGCTCGGCGTGAAGGAGGAGTCCGGCGGCACCGTGCTGGACGCGCTGCTGCGCTTCGTGCGCGACCGCGCGCTGCTACTGGTGCTCGACAACTGCGAGCATCTGGTGCAGGCCTGTGCGCATCTGGCCAAGACGCTGCTGGCCGCCGGCGGCGGCGTGAAGCTGCTCGCCTCCAGCCGCGACGCGCTGCGCGTGGCCGGCGAGGCGGTCTACGCGCTGCCGCCGCTGCCGGTGCCCGCATCGGAGGTCGGCGGCGTGGGTGCGCTCGCCGCCAGCGAGGCGGTGCGCCTGTTCGTCGACCGTGCCACCGCGGTGCAGCCGGCCTTCAGGCTGGACGAACGCAACGCCGCCGCGGTCGCGCGCATCTGCGCGCAACTGGACGGCATTCCGCTCGCGCTGGAGCTGGCCGCGGCCCGCATGCGCGTACTGTCGGCCGAAGCGATCGCGGCCCGCCTGCACGAGCGCTTCAGGCTGCTGGTCACCGGCGACCGCACCGTGCTGCCGCGGCAGCGCACGCTGCGCGCCCTGATCGACTGGTCGTACGACCTGCTCACGGCCGCCGAGCGCACGCTGTTCGCGCGGCTTGCGGTGTTCAGCGGCGGCTGCACGCTGGAGGCGGCCGAAGCGGTTTGCGCCGGCGAGGGCATCGCGGCGGAGGAAGTTCTCGATTTGCTCGGGCAGTTGGTCGAGAAGTCGCTCGTCATCGCCGACCTCGACCAAGGCCGCTACCGAATGCTGGAGACCGTGCGGCAATACGCGCTCGAAAAGCTGCAATCAAGCGGCGCTGAGCGCGCCACTCGCGACCGCCACCTGGCGTTCTTCCTGCAGCTGGCCGAGACCGCGCGCAGCGAGCTGGTCGGCCCGCAGCAGGCGGTCTGGCTGGAACGGCTCGACCGCGAGCTCGACAACCTGCTCGCCGCGCACGCGTGGTGCGCGCAGGCGGACGGTGGAGCGGAAGCCGGCCTGCGGCTCGTCTTTTCGGTGAAACTGTATTTCCTCAGCCGGGGGCTTCTTGCGCTCGGGGAACGCATCGCGGCTGAGGCCTTAGAGCGTTCGCACGTGAAGGACCTTTGGCGATGCCGCGGCTTGGCGACGGTCGGCCAGTTTCTTTTCTACCGCGGACGTTATGGCGACGCGCGGCCTTTCTTGGCGGAGAGCCTCGATATCGCTCGCTCGCTCGGAGATCCGTCGCGTGTCGTTGGCGCACTGCAGCCGCTCGGCATGGCGTTCCTGGGAGAGGGCGACGTCGCGTCGGCGCGCCGCTTTTTGGAGGAAGCGGTGCAGATCGCCGAAAGTATCGGGTCCGGGCGCGCTCGCGCCGGCGCGATCAATGCGCTTGTGCAGTTACGGCGGGTCGAAGGCCGCTTCGACGAAGCAGAGCAGCTTTGCGAAGAGGCCTTGCAGATCGCTCTTCAACAGCGGGATCAGGACAGTATCGCGGTGAACCTGCTCAACAAAGCAATGCTGGCCATTACGCGCCGGAACCGCAACGGCGTCGCGCACTTGCTGCTAACGGTCCTTGAGATAGCGCAAGCGACCGGCTCGAAATCGATTGGCCAGAGTGTCCTGGAGGTCAGCAGCGCTTTCGCTCATCTCGTGGGCGACGCCACCCGCGCCGCTAGGCTCTATGGAGCCAGCCTGACGCTGGCACGAACGACAGATCTGCATCGAGACCCCGCGGACGAGCTCTTTATACATGCGGCCGTCGAGCGTACGCGTGCCAGCCTTGGCACCGAAGCGTTTGCCGCCGCTGAAGCCGCCGGCCGCGCCCTTTCACTCCAGGAGGCCATCTCAGAGGTGACGTCCTGGCTGCGGGCAACAGACCAGGCGCGCGAAGACATCAATCGATCATGAGCGTCGGATCGACGACGATCGGCCGGTTGCCTTCGCGCGCATTGATCGTATAGGCGTAGACGCCGGCCTTGACCGCGGCCGGGATCGTGCAGGCGGCCTGTAAACGGTCTTCGCTCGTACGGCACCGGAAAAGCTGGTTCTGGCTGGTATCGGGCCGGTCGAGCTTGCGCGAACCCTCCCGCGGCAGCGTCTTGACCAAGCCGTCGATGACGATCCCGTTCGCTTCGAAGCGGAGGTTGCCGCCGGCCGGCAGACGCCAGGTGACGGTCGCTTCCCGGTTCGGGAAGCGGTCGCGCAGCACGACGATCGGTTCCTGGTCGACGACCAGGTAGCCAGGGGCGACCGCGACGATCTGCGGCGCGGTCGGATCGGGCGCTTTCGTCGTGCGCATTGGCGCGCAGGCCGCGAGCAGACCGAGCAGCGACAGCGTGGCGAGCAGCTTCTTCATCTTCCCCCTCCAGAAGAGAACGCGCCGAATCCTACGCCAACGGCGGCGGCCGTCTAGCGAATATTCGCACCCGGACACGCTGCCGAGCGCTGCGCGCCTCACGCGAATGCGCGGCCGCAGGCGCCCTTGCATTCATGACCGATAGATCGGCGCCGCACCGGGCGGCCGCGTCTTGAAGCGCTTGTGCAGCCATAGGTACTGCGCCGGCATCCTCTCGACCCAGCGCTCGATCTCGCGGTTCATGCGCGCGGTATCGGCCTCGACGCTTCCGCCCGGAAAGTCCGGCCACGGCGGCTCGACGTGCAGCACGTACCCGTCGGCTGTCATCTCGGTCACCGTCATCACGACACGGGCGCCGGTCAGCTTGGCCAGCCGCGCCACCATGGGACTGGTGGCCGCCGGCACGCCGAAAAAGGGCACAAAGATCGAATGGCGCGGCCCGTAGTCCTGATCGGGCAGGTAATAAAACGCCCGTCCCTGTTGCATCGCGCGCACGGCGGCGCGCAGGTCGAAGCCCTCGCGCGGGATCAACAGCGGCGCATTGAAGCGCCCGCGGATCGCGCGCATCCAGGCATCGAACGCCGCATTGCGCTGGCGGGCGTAGATCGACACGCCGGCCACCTCCATCGCGGTGCGCACGCCGCCGGCGTTCAGACCGGCGAAGTGCGGGGCGATCAACAGCAGCGGCCGGCCGTCCTGCACGCGCAGATGCTCGACGCCTTCGGCGCGCACGTAGCCGGCGAGCACCTCGCGCGGCGCGCGCGCCAGCACGGCGTGGTCCAGCAGCGCACGCGCCATGTTGCGGAAACAGGCACGCGCGACCTGCCGCCGCCGCGCCTCGCTCCACTGCGGAAAGCAGACGCGCAGGTTGGCGAGCGCCACGCGCCGCCGCGGCACGGCGAGCCACCAGGCCAGATCGCCGAGCGCGTTGGCCAGGCGCGTGCGCGCGGCCTGCGGCCAGCCGTGCGTGGCTTCGATGAGCGCGATCAGCAGGCGACCGAGGGCCGCGCTCATGCCGGCCGCTCCGGCGGCGCCGCCCCGGCCGGCACCTTGTAGCGGTTGTAGCCCCACAGGTATTGCGCCGGCTGGGCGCGGATCAGCCGTTCGAGCTCACGGTTCAGCAGCGCCGCGTCGTACGCCGGCTCGCCGCGGAACGGCTCCGAAAGCGCCTGCAGGCGGATGCGGAACCCGGGGCCGCGGCCGTCCAGATCGCGCACGCGTTCGCCGACGATGAACAGCACCTGGGCGCCGGTGGCGGCGGCCAGTCGCCCCGGCAGCGTCATCGTGTAGGCGGGCCGCCCGAAAAACGGCGCCCACACGCCGTCGCCCTGCGAAGGCACCTGGTCGGGCAGGATGCCGACGGCCTCGCCCTGCCGCAGCGCGCGCAGCAGCAGACGCACACCAGCAAGGTTGGCAGGCGCCAGTCGCACGCCGTGGCGCGTGCGGCCGTGCTCCATCAGCGGGCGCAGCACCGCCTGCTTCGGGATGCGGTACAGGGCCGTCAGCCCGCGCGGCGGTGCCCAGTGCGTCAGTACGCAGTACTGCGCGCAGATCTCGAAGCAGCCCAGGTGCGGCGTCAGATAGATGACCGGCCGGCCGGAGGCGAGCGCCGCCCGCTCCGCGGCATCGTCTTCGACCTGCAGCACGCGGCGCAGGTCCTGCGCGGGGCGCAGCCACACCCACGGTGTCTCCAGCGCCTGCTTGCCGGCCTCGCGCGCGCAGGCGAGCGCCAGCCGG
>JANWUU010000195.1 GCA_025057735.1 Burkholderiaceae bacterium | reverse complement strand
CCGCAGGCGGCGGCGTTGGTCTTGCGGATCTGCTGTGCGGCCTGCACGAGTTCGGGCCAGGTGCGCGGCGGTTTCTCCGGATCCAGGCCGGCCTTGCGGAAAGCGTCCTTGTTGTAGAACAGCACCGCCGTGGAGACGTTAAAGGGCATCGACAGCAGCTCGCCGTTCGGCAGGCCGTAGTACCCGCGCGCCGGCGCGATGAAATCGGCCGGATCGAACTGCAGCCCGGCGCGCTTGAACACCTCCGACACCGGCACGATGGCGCCCTTGGCGCTCATCATGTCGCCGCTGCCGGCGTCGAACATCTGCATGATGTGCGGCGGATTGCCGGCGCGGTAGGCGGCGATCGCCGCCGCGCGCTGCTCCGGGTACTGGCCTTTGAAGGAGACGACCACCCGGTATTCACTCTGGGTCTTGTTGAATTCCTCGCCGTATTTGGTCAGCAGCTCGCCGCCGAGGCCGGTCAGCCCCATCCAGAACTGGATTTCGATCGGCTGGCCCTTGCCCTGGGCCGCGGCCGGCAGCGGCCCGGCCACGGCCATCGCCGTCAGGGCCGCCAGCAGTGCGCGACGCGATTGCATGCTCTGTTCTCCTTTGCGCTGTGCGTTCGATGTGTGGGTACGGATCCATCGGGCGGGCGTCCCTGCGTGCGTGTCGGCGCGCAGCGCGCGCCCGCGTGCAGCGAAGCGATGATGCTGGAAGTTTTACGTGACGTACAGGTGACGTCCCGCTGCGCGCGCTTCCCGTCGGCTTGGCGCAGAACCGGCCGGCGTCCACCCCGCCCTGGGCGGCCGGCGCAGGCGGCGGTCGTCGCGGGGTCCTTTAGCATTCGGGCTAGCGCCAACCGCCACCCTCGGACCGTGCCGTGAAGTCCGTCGCCCCGTCAGGCCCGTCGTGGGATCAGAAGCTGGCGTTGTACGCGCAGCTCGCCCGCATCGACAAGCCGGTGGGCACCTTCCTGCTACTGTGGCCCACGCTGGCGGCGCTGTGGATCGCCGCCGACGGCGCGCCCGGACCGCTGCTGGTGGCGATCTTCGCACTCGGGACGTTCCTGATGCGCTCGGCCGGCTGCGCGATCAACGACGTGCTGGACCGCGATTTCGACGGCCATGTGAAGCGCACCGCGGACCGTGTGATTCCGACTGGCCGCGTGCGGCCGGCCGAGGGCGTGGCGGTGGCGGCGGCGCTGGCCGCCGCCGCTGGCCTGCTGTTGCTGCCGCTGAATGCGACGACCTTTTTTTACGCCCTGGTGGCGCTGGCGGTGGCCGTCCTCTACCCGCTGTTCAAGCGTTTCTTCCCGCTGCCGCAGGCGTGGCTGGGTATCGCGTTTTCCTTCGGGATCCCGATGGCCTTCGCGGCCGTGCAGGGGCAGGTGCCGGCGCTCGGTTGGCTGATGTTCATCGGCAACCTGTGCTGGGTGATCGCCTACGACACCGAGTACGCGATGGTGGATCGCGACGACGATCTGAAGGTCGGCATCCGTTCCTCGGCGGTTTTCTTCGGTCGCCGCGACGTGGCCGCCGTGATGCTGCTTTATGGCGTGCATCTGGCGGTGCTCGTCGCGGTCGGCCGTGCGGCCGGCGCGGGCTGGCCCTTTTATGCCGGCGTGCTGGCGGCGGCGGCGATCGCCCTTTATCACTACACGCTGATCCGCGACCGCAGCCGCGAAGGCTGCTTCCGCGCCTTCCTGCACAACCAGTGGCTGGGCTTTGCGGTCTTCGCCGGCGTGGTGGCCGACTACGCGCTGCGCTAGCGGGTGGTGCGCGGCCGGTGGCCTCAGCGGCCGAACGCGTCGCCGAGCTCGATGGCGCGCCGGTGCGCGGCGGCTACGGCCCGCGCGAATGCCTCGCGTACGCGGTCGGCCTCCAGGCTGGCCAGCGCGGCGGCGGTGGTGCCGCCCTTGGACGTCACCCGCTCGCGCAGCGTGGCCAAAGGCTCTGCGCTGCGTGCCGCCAGTTCCGCCGCGCCGGCGAACGTGCCGACGGCGAGCTGCCGCGCCTGCGCTGCGGTCAGTCCGAGCGCGCAGCCGGCTTCGATCAGCGCCTCGATAAAGTAAAAGACGTACGCCGGTCCGCTGCCCGAGACGGCCGTGACCGCGTCGAGCAGCGCCTCGTCGTCGAACCAGACCACGTCACCGACGGCGCGCAGCACGCG
>JANWUU010000162.1 GCA_025057735.1 Burkholderiaceae bacterium | reverse complement strand
GAACCAGGCGAGGACTGCCTCGAGCAGCGCGATCACGACGCCCAGGGCCAGCGCCACCGGCAGCTCGCGCCGGATCACGAACCAGACGTCGCGCCAGCGCAGCTTCAGCTCCCCGAGCGCCATCGCGCGGATCACGAGGGTCGCGGCCTGGCTGCCGGTGTTGCCGCCCATGTCGACGATCGGCGCGATGAACGCCGCCAGCACGATGACCTGCGACAGGATTTCCTCCTGCTCGGCCACGAAGGTGCTGGTCAGGATGCCGAAGAAGGTCAGCAGCGCCAGCCAGAACACCCGCACCTTGAACATCTGCGCAAACGGCGAGGCGATCACGTCCAGATCCGGCCCGCCGAGCGCGGGCCGTGCCGCCGAAGCGCGCCAGTTGCGTCGCGTCGGCCTGCTTTTCGATGTCCATCGCGTCGTCGACGGTGACGATGCCGATCATCCGCTGCCCGCCATTGACCACCGGCAGCGCCAGCAGGTCGTAGCGGCGGATCAGTTCCGCCGCCTGCGCGCGCGGCCATTCGGCACGGGCATACACCGGCTCGCGCTTCATCAGATCGGCCACTTTGGCCTCCGGCCGCGCCAGCACGAGCTCGCGCAGCGACACCGTGCCGAGCAGCCGCCGCTCGGCATCCAGCACGTAGACGACGTAGATCGTCTCTTTGTCGGGCGCGCTGGCACGCAGCGTCGCCAGCGCCGCCGCGACCGTCGCATCCGGCGCCACGCTGGCGTAGTCCGACGTCGTCACCGAGCCGACCGTGCCCTCGGGGTAGGCGGCGAGCTTTAGGATGTCCTCGCGCTCCACCTTGGCGAGCGCCGGCACGATCTGCTCGCGCGCTTCCACACTCAGGCGATTGAAGACG
The DNA here is from genome assembly GCA_025057735.1 of Burkholderiaceae bacterium. The sequence continues at coordinate 1,666 of JANWUU010000162.1, read as the reverse complement.
TCCGCGCGGTCGTCGGCCGGCATCCGCTCGAACAGCTCCACCACCGCCTCGCGCGGCATCAGCCGCAGCAGCGCATCCTGCCGGTCCTCGTCCAGGTGCGAGAACAGTTCGGCGCGCAAGTCAGCCGGCAGCGCCAGCAGCAGTGCCGCCACGTCCTGCGCCGGATGCGGATCGAGCGCCTCGACGACGTCCTGCCAGGGGGTGCTGCGCACGATGCGGGCAAATGCCTGCCCGTCACGGGACCGCAGCAGGTTGCGCACGGCAAAGATCAGCTCTTCGCGGTTCATGACACGCTCCTTGTGCGATGGCCGCCGCGCTCAGCGCAGCGCGGGGGTGATGAACAGCAGGCCGAATTGAGCTCGCCGCGTGGCGTGCCAGCGCTCGACCCGAGCCGAGTCGCCGCGGCCGCGCAGCGGCGTGGCGCACCGACGGGCGTCGGCGCGGTAGACCCGGAGCAGGCAAGCGGATTGCAGCGGCGGGTGGCCAAGCACGGCCGTTCGTCGTCGCCGCGGGCGAGCGGGCGCATAGGCGCGCAGACGCCGCGTTCGATGTTGAAGGCGTGGTCGGGAAGGAAAAGGAGGGCGCCCGCTGGAGCGGGCGCGGTCGCGCCGAAGGCCCGGCGCAGGGCAAGGTGTAGCAGTCGCATCGTGGGCTCCTTTTGGCGGCGGCAGCCGGGAGCCCGCCGATGCCTATCCGGCGGTACGGCCCCGGACGCCAGCCGCGGTGGGCGTTGGTCGGAACATGTCGATCAGCAAGGTGGGTCGCGCCAGCCGGCGCAAACTAGGGCATGGATCCATACGAACCTCCCGGCATAAGAGAACAAAGGCTCCCGAGACCGCGACCGGGCGCGGAGCCGTGTGGAAAAGGTGCGGCGAGGGAAAGACCCGCCCGCTTTTCCGCGCGATGCACTGAACATCGCGCGGGCGGGCGCGAGGCTCAGTGCATCGGGAGTCGTCGGCCTGTTCCTAGGCGCGCGCAGGCCTTAAGCCGAAGCGCACACGCCAAGCTGCGACGCGGCGAACAACTCGCACTATCCACGGATACCGGTCCGATGCTGTCTTAGGGTCAACAATTGTGCGTTGCCTCGCAAAACCCTGTCAACGTGGAACCGGCACGTGCCGCGGCGGCGTGCTCCGCGCGTCACAGAAGAATCACCTGCCGCACTGCCAGCCCCTCGCGCAGCCGGTCGAAGCCTTCGTTGATCTGTTCCAGGGTCAGCGTGCCGGTGCGCAGCCGGTCCACCGGCAACCGTCCCTGCCGGTACAGCGCCACGTAACGCGGCAGGTCGCGCGTGGGCACACAGGTGCCGATGTAGCTGCCCTTGACCGTGCGCTCCTCCGCGACCAGATTCACGATCGGCAGCGGCAGCGTGTGCGTCGGCGGCGGCAGGCCGGCGGTCACGGTGGTGCCGCCGCGACGCGTGATCCGGTAGGCAAGCTCCAGCGCCGGCACCACGCCGGCAAACTCGAACGCGTAATCGACCCCGCCGCCCGTCAGCTGCTTGACCTGCTCGACCGCATCGGGCGCGCCGGCATCGATGCACGCCGTCGCGCCCAGCGCGCGCGCCAGCTCGCGTTTTGCCGGCGCGATGTCCAACGCAACGATCTGCGCCGCGCCGGCGGCCCGCGCGCCCAGCAGCGCCGCCAGCCCCACGCCGCCCAGCCCG
>JANWUU010000127.1 GCA_025057735.1 Burkholderiaceae bacterium | reverse complement strand
TCGCCGAGGAGCGCGCGCCGGCGGGCTGACGCGCCGGCGCCAATCCGGCGCGCCCTGCGATGAGGACGAGGGCTGTACGGTTATGCCCGAGGTCGCGCCGTGCGCCCATCACGCCACCGCCGCCACCGGCTCGCGGCGCGGCGCCTCCGCGGGCGGCTTGACGTTGCCCATTAGCCGGTTTAGCGCTTCCTCATCGAGCGTTTCGCGTGCCAGCAGTTCGCGTGCGCTCGCCTCCAGCACGTCGCGGTTGGCCGCCAGGATCGCCAGCGCCTTTTCGAACGCGGTCATCACGATCTCGCGCACGGCGGCGTCGATCTTCTCGCGTGTGGCCTCCGACAGTGCACTGCCGTTAGGCGGCTGCGGCGCGGGCACGTCCAGGAAACGCGGCCGCTGGGGCTCGAAGGCGATGTAGCCCAGGCGCTCGTCCATGCCGAAGCGCGTGACCATGTCGCGTGCGATGTCGGTGACGCGCGCCAGATCGTCGGCGGCGCCGGTGGACAGATGCCCGAAGACGAGTTTCTCCGCCGCCCGGCCGCCCAGCAGCACCATGATCTTGCGCTCCAGCTCCTCGCGCGTCATCAGATAGCGGTCCTCGGTCGGGCGCTGTAGCGTATAGCCGAGCGCGCCGATGCCGCGCGGTACGATCGAGATCTTGTGCACCGGATCCGTGCCGGGCAGCGCACGCGCGACCAGCGCATGGCCGATCTCGTGGTAGGCGACGACCTCGCGCTCGCGCGGATTCAGCACGCGGTTTTTCTTCTCCAGCCCGGCGACGATGCGCTCGAAGGCGCGCGTAAAGTCCTCCAGCGTCACCGCGGTCGCGTTGCGCCGCGTGGCGGCCAGCGCCGCTTCGTTGACCAGGTTGGCGAGGTCCGCGCCGGAAAAACCGGTCGTCATCGCTGCCACTTGCTCCAGATCGACGCCGGGGTCCAACTGCACCTTGCGTACGTGCACTTTCAGGATGTCAAACCGCCCCTTCTTGTCGGGCCGGTCCACCAGCACTTGGCGGTCGAAGCGGCCGGCGCGCAGCAGCGCCGGATCGAGGATCTCCGGCCGGTTGGTGGCCGCCAGGATGATCAGACCGACCGACGAATCGAAGCCGTCCATCTCGACCAGCAGCTGGTTGAGCGTCTGCTCTTTCTCGTCGTGGCCGCCGAGTGCAAAGGCGCCGCGGGCGCGGCCGAGCGCGTCCAGCTCGTCGATGAAAATGATGGCCGGCGCCTTCGCACGCGCCTGCTCGAACAGGTCGCGCACGCGGGCTGCACCGACCCCGACGAACATCTCGACGAACTCGGAACCGGAAATGGAGAAGAACGGCACGCCCGCCTCGCCGGCCACCGCCTTGGCGAGCAGCGTCTTGCCGGTGCCCGGCGGGCCCACCAGCAGGACGCCCTTCGGGATACGCGCGCCCAGCCGGCCGTACTCCTTCGGATTCTTCAGAAACGCGACGACTTCGCGCAATTCCTCCTTGGCTTCGTCAACGCCGGCAACGTCGGCAAAGGTCACGCCGGTGTCTTTCTCTACGTAAACCTTGGCGCGGCTCTTGCCGATCGTCATAAAGCCGCCAAGGCCTTGCTTTTCCGCCACGCGGCGGAACAAGAAATACCAGACTGCGAAGAACACCAGCGCGGGAACGACCCAAGACAGCAGATCGCGCAGGAACGTGCTCTGTACCACCCGCGTATAAGGCACGTTGTAACGGTCTAGCCGCTCCGCCAGTTGCGGCTCCACGCGCGTGGCGACGATTGCGGTCTTGCGGCCTTCCGGCACCTTAAGCTTGCCGGTGATGGTTTGGTCGCCGACGACCACCTCTGCCACCTTGCCCTCGGCCAGGTAGCGTTCGAACTCGCTGTATGGCACGGGCTCCAGTTGCGCGGCCGACTGCCACCAGCTCTGCAGCAGCAGCAGCAGCGCCACGGCGACCAGCCAATAACCGACGTTCCAGCTTTGTTGCTTGTCCATCGCGTCCCCCTCATGGCTCCATGGGCAGGCCGGCACGGCGGATGACCGCACGCAGCCGCTCGATTTCGTCCAGCAGGTCTAGCATCACGGCCACCGCCGGCAGGCTCGCGTCGAAATCGCGCTGCAGCCGCACGATACGCCGCACGCGCGTCACCGCGGTGACCGGGAAGGCAAGCGTCGGCTCACGCCGCAGCGGGGTCAGCAGCTCCTCCTGTAGCAAGGCGTCGATGAAGTCGGCTGGCACACCGCAGGCGCGGCAGAAGTCGTCCAGCGCAAGCTCGGCGTCCTCCTCCAGCACCGCGGCGGTTAGGGTCAGGATATCGCTCATCGCATCCTCAGGCAGGAAAGTGGGGGCGCGGGTTAAATGGCAACTCACGCGCCATCGCCCGGTAAACATCCTTTTGTTTTTCCGTGCGCGCTTCGGGCAGCACGACCTCCAGCACCGCATACAGGTCACCGGGCGGATTGCCCGGAATGCCGCGGCCCCGCAGGCGCAGCTTGCGCCCGCTGCCGGAGTGCGGTGGCACGTGCACGTCGACGGGCCCCTCCGGGGTCGGGATGCGCACGTCGGCGCCAAGCGCCGCCTCCCAGGGGGCTACGGGCACGGTCAGGTACAGATCGCGGCCGTCGACACGATAGAGCGGATGCGGACGGAACTGCACTTCGAGGTACAGATCGCCTGGCGCGCCGCCGCCGATGCCTGGGCTGCCGAGCCCCGCTAGCCGAATCTGCTGCCCGGGTCGGATGCCGCGCGGGATGGTCACCTGCACGGTGCGCGTGCGCCAGGAAACGTGGCCGTGAGCGTCCACTTCCGGTACGCGCAGCGTCAGGTCGCGGGTCGCGCCACGGAAACTGTCTTCCAGGTCGATCTCGATGCGGGCCCGCTCGTCGGTGCCGGGCATCGAAAAATCGCTCGCGAAAGCGCGAGGACCGCCGCGCCGCCTGCCGATGCCGCCGAAAATGGCCTCGAAGAAATCGCTGAAATCGTGCGGCGCCCCGCCCTCTTCGAAGACGTACTCGCGGTCCCAGTCCGGCGGCGGCTGAAATTCCTCGCCGGCGCGGTGGCCGCGCGCGAGCAGCTTGTCGTAGGCGGCCCGTTTTTCCGGATCGCCCAGCACCTCGAAGGCCTCGTTGACCTCCTTCATCCGGCGCTCGGCGTCCGGCTCCTTGCTGACATCCGGATGGTATTTGCGCGCCAGCTTGCGCCAGGCCCGCTTGATCTCCTCGGCGCTGGCGTCACGCGACACGCCGAGCACCTCGTAATAGTCGCGAAATTTCATGAGCGCCCCCTGGCATGGATGTCGGGGCATCGGGCCCCCTTTGCAAGGGCCGAGCAGGTTCGGATGCCCCTTGAAATTAGCGGCGCGCGCTCCGAATTTCAGGGCAACCCGGTGCGCGGGTACCTCCCGTAGCTGTGGGAGCAGAGGAAGGAGGGACGAGTTATGTTCGAATCATTGTTGTCGTATCCGCAAACCCTGTTCGCGGAGTTCGACCGGCTGCGCCGTGAGGTCGACGAGTTGTTCGGCCTGGCAGGGCTTCCGGCCAGTATCCGGTCGGTGGCGCCGGGGGCGTTTCCGGCGATCAACATCGGTTCGACGCCCGGCAGCGTCGAGATTTACGCTTTCGCGCCAGGCATCGATCCGAACAAGCTTGAGGTCACGGTCGACCGCGGCGTGCTCACCATCGCCGGGGAGCGCGCCTCGGATGTGCCCGAGGACAGCGATAAGGTCAGCGTCTATAGCAACGAGCGTTTCGCCGGGCGCTTCCGGCGCGCGATTGCGCTGCCTGATGATGCCGATCCGTCGAAGGTCGAGGCGAAGTATCGGGACGGTGTGCTGCACATCACGGTGGGCCGTCGCGAGTCGGCGCTGCCCAAGCGCATCACGGTGCAATGAGTCGTCAGGAGGTCGTCATGAGCAACGGACAAGTGACCGAGACCCGGCAAGCCGCGCCGGCGCGCGTGCCGGACCAGGCCGCGCTCACGCCGCGCGTGGATGTGCTGGAAGATGAAACCGGCATCACGCTATTTGCGGATCTGCCCGGCGTTTCGAAGGAGACGCTGGAGGTGAAAATTGAAGGCGATTCGTTGACCATTGAAGGGACGATCGCCGCCACGACGCCGCAGGGCATGGAGGCGACATACGCGGAGATTCGACTGCCGCGTTACCGCCGCGCCTTTACGCTGAGCCGCGAGCTGGACAGCGGCCGCGCCGAGGCCAATCTGAAGGACGGCGTGCTGAAGCTGCGCATTCCGAAATATGCCGAGGCGCAGCCTAAGCGCATCACCGTGAAGGTGGCATAAGGCATCGTGCGGTGAACACGGTCGGGAGGTTCCGATGAACGTCCTCACCGAGTTCAAGCGGGGCCTGGAACAGGCCTGGGACGCGCTGGCGGCGGAGTGGCGGCAGCTGCGCGCCCGCGCCGCCAGCGCGCTGACGCGCTTCACCCGCACCGGCGGCAGTACGCTGCCGGCGGAGGTGGTCACCGAGGTGCCGCCGATGGACTGGGGCTTGCTGGCGGTGGATGTCTTCGACGACGACGAGCGCGTGGTCGTGCGGCTGGAGGCTCCCGGCATGCGCAAGGATGATTTCCGCATCGAGGTGCGCGACGACGTCTTGTGGGTGGAGGGCGAGAAGCGCTTCGAGCAGGAGAGCACGCGCGGGCGCTACCGCCTGATGCAATGCGCCTATGGCCGCTTCCAGCGCGCGATCGGCCTGCCTGTGCCGGTGCAGGGCGACAAAGCGCGCGCCACTTATCGCGACGGTGTACTGCGCATCGAGCTGCCGAAGGCTGCTAGCGCGGTCGTACGGCGCATTCCGGTCAAGGCGTAACAGCGCAGCCGTCGTCTGAGGAGAAAACGCGCGGGCTGCTTGCCGGCAGCGCGCGCGTTGACGTGAGTAAACTTCGCGCCCCGTCCCGAAGGTTCCCGCATGCAATACGTGTACACGATGCGGCGCGTCAGTAAGGTCGTGCCGCCTAAGCGTGAGATCCTGCGCAACATTTCGCTGTCCTTTTTTCCCGGCGCCAAGATCGGCGTGCTGGGCCTAAATGGCGCCGGCAAATCCACCCTACTGCGAATCATGGCCGGGGTGGACAAGAACTTCGATGGCGAGGCCATTCCAATGCCCGGCATCCGCATCGGCTACCTGCCCCAGGAGCCGCAGCTTGACCCGGAGAAAACCGTCCGCCAAGAGGTCGAGGCGGGGCTGGGGGAGGTCCTCGAGGCGCGCCGCAAGCTTGAAGAAATCTACGCCGCCTATGCCGAACCGGATGCGGACTTCGACAAGCTCGCCGCCGAGCAGGCCAAATATGAGGCGATTTTGGCGGCAGCCGGCGAGGACATCGAGCACCAGCTCGAGATTGCGGCCGATGCGTTGCGGCTGCCGCCGTGGGACGCCAAGATCGCGCATCTTTCTGGCGGTGAAAAACGGCGGGTGGCGCTGTGCCGGCTGCTGATCTCGAAGCCCGACATGCTGCTGCTGGACGAGCCGACCAACCACCTCGATGCCGAGTCAGTCGAGTGGCTGGAACAATACCTGCAGCGCTTTCCGGGTACGGTGGTCGGTGTCACGCACGACCGTTACTTTTTGGACAACGCCTGTCAGTGGATCCTGGAGCTAGACCGCGGCCATGGCATCCCCTGGCAGGGTAACTACAGCTCGTGGCTGGAGCAGAAAGAAAAGCGGCTCGAGCAGGAGGCTAAGCAGGAAGCGGCGCGCATCAAGGCGATGAAAGCCGAGCTTGAGTGGGTGCGCAGCAACCCGAAGGCGCGTCAGGCCAAGAGCAAGGCTCGGCTGGCGCGCTTTGAGGAGCTGTGCAGCTACGAGTACCAGAAGCGCAACGAGACGCAGGAAATCTTCATCCCACCTGGCGAACGGCTCGGCAATGAAGTGATCGAGTTCGTCGACGTTAGCAAGGGCTACGGCGACCGGCTGCTGATCGACCGGCTGTCATTTAAGGTGCCGCCGGGAGCGATTGTCGGCATCATCGGACCGAACGGGGCCGGCAAATCGACGCTGTTCCGCATGATCATCGGCAAGGAACAGCCTGATTCTGGCGAAATCCGCATCGGCAAGACCGTCAAGCTGGCCTATGTGGACCAGTCGCGCGAGGCTCTGTCGGCTGACAAAACGGTCTGGGAAGATGTCTCTGGCGGGCAGGATGTGCTGACGATTGGGAAGTTCGAAATTCCCTCTCGCGCTTATTTGGGCCGCTTTAATTTCCGCGGCGCCGACCAGCAGAAGATTGTCGGGCAGCTGTCCGGGGGCGAGCGCGGCCGCCTGCACCTGGCCAAGACGCTGCTGCAAGGCGGCAACGTGCTGCTGCTGGACGAGCCGTCTAATGATCTAGACGTGGAGACGCTGCGCGCGCTGGAGGATGCGCTGCTGGAGTTCCCCGGCTCGGTACTGGTGATCTCGCACGACCGCTGGTTCCTCGATCGGATCTGCACGCACATTCTGGCCGCCGAGGGCGACTCGCAGTGGTACTTCTTCGCCGGCAACTACCGCGAGTACGAAGAGGACAAGAAACGCCGCCTCGGCGAAGAGCAGGCCAAGCCGCGCCGCCTGCGCTTCAAGCCGCTAAAGTGAGGCGAGCTGCGGTGATGCCAGTCACAGTCAGTGCCGCGGCGGTGCCACACAATGCGCGATGCTCGCCTGGCTGGACCCGATTCCGCTGTGGCTGATTGCCCTGGTGGCGCTGTGGATGGCGCTGGCGCCGTTTTATCCGGAGCCGCACCTGGTCGAGAAACTGCGCATGCTCGTGCAGGGTGCGCTGTCGCGTCCGATCGATATCTTCGACCTGTTCTGGCATTCGGCCCCGCTTGCCGTGCTGCTGCTGAAGCTCGTGCGCTTGTGGCAGCTGCGCGGCTGAGCGCCTAGCGCCGCTCGTAGGTGACGAAGGCGTACGGAAACGCTGCGTCCGCGCCTGCGGCGTGCGTCTCGCGCGCGGTCTCGCGCCAGGCGCTGCGATCGAAGTCGGGAAAAAAGGCATCGCCGTCGACATCGGCGTCGATTTCGGTCAGCAGCAGCCGCTGCGCCGCCGGCAGCGCGGCCCGGTAGACCTCGGTGCCGCCGATGACGAACACCTCGGGCGCTTCGGCGCAGGCGGCCAGCGCGGCCTCCAACGAGGCAAAGACCTCGGCGCCGGCGGGTGCAAAACCCGGTGTGCGCGACAATACAAGATTGCGCCGGCCGGCTAACGGGCGCCCGAGCGATTCCCAGGTGCGGCGACCCATGATGACCGGGTGCCCTAGCGTGATGCGCTTAAAACGCGGCAGGTCACCGGGAACGTGCCAGGGGATGCGGCCGTCGCGGCCGATGACGCCTTTGCGGGCCACGGCGGCAATCAGCGTGACACGCGGCTTCATACCGCCACCGGCGCCGGGATATGCGGGTGTGGGTCGTAGCCCTCGAAGACGAAATCCTCGAAGCGGTATTCGAACAGCGAGGGTGGTTTCCGCACAATGCGCAGGCGGGGATATGGACGAGGTTCTCGTGAAAGCTGCAGCTTGACCTGCTCAAAATGGTTGGCGTAGATGTGACAGTCACCGCCAGTCCAGATGAAATCGCCGACTTCAAGATCGCACTGCTGCGCCACCATGTGTGTGAGCAGAGCGTAGGAGGCGATGTTGAAGGGCACGCCGAGAAAAACGTCACAGCTGCGCTGATACAGCAAACACGAAAGACGCCCCTGCGCGACGTAAAACTGAAAGAGCAGATGGCAGGGCGGCAGCGCCATCTTGGGCAATTCCGCGACGTTCCAGGCGGACACGATCAAACGACGCGAGTCCGGGTTGGTCTTGATTTGCTGTAACACCTGCGCGATTTGGTCGATCTTGCCGCCGTCCGGGGTGGGCCAGGAGCGCCATTGCACGCCGTAGATCGGACCGAGATCGCCATCCGGGCGCGCCCACTCGTCCCAGATGGTGACGCCGTGTTCGCGCAGGTAACGCACGTTGCAGTCGCCGCGCAGGAACCATAACAGCTCATAGACGATTGAGCGGATGTGCAGTTTCTTGGTGGTGATCAGCGGAAAGCCTTCGGCGAGCGGAAAGCGCATCTGGTAGCCGAAGACCGAGCGCGTGCCGGTACCGGTGCGGTCGGGCTTGTCGACGCCATGCTCGAACACATGGCGCATGAAGTCTTCGTATTGACGCATGGAAAGGCTCGCAGGCGCAAACGGCGGCGCGATTGTAGGCGGCGCGGCCGTTCAGAGCATGAGCCCCACCAGCGCGGCAGTCATGCAGGTGGACAGCAGCCCGGCGGCGATCGACTTGACACCCAGTTGGGCGAGCTCGCCCCGGCGGTCCGCCGGCAGCAGGGCGCTGAGTCCACCCAGCAGGATGCCCAGGCTGCCGAAGTTGGCGAAGCCGCACAGCGCATAAGTCATAAGCAGCCGGCTGCGTGCCGATAGCGCGGGCTCCGGCAGGCGGGCAAGTTCCAGGTACGCCAGGAACTCGTTCAATACAGTCTTCTTGCCGAGCAAGCTGCCCGCGGTCAGCGCTTCGCTCCACGGCACACCGACCGCCCACGCCAGCGGCGCGAAGAGCCAGCCGAAGATGCGCTCCAGCGTCAACGGCGCGCCGCCAACGGGCGGCAGCAGCGCGAGCGCCGCGTTGGCAAGGGCCACCAGCGCGACGAATACGATGAGCAGCGCAATGATATTAAGCAGCAGCTGCAGGCCTTCCTGCGTGCCGCGCGTGATCGCGGCGATGGCGTTAGCGTCCTGGCGCGGCAGCACGATGCGGGCTTCGTCGGAGCGCGCGCCCGGCACCAGCAAGGCCGCCACCGCGATCGCCACGGGTGTTGCCACGAAGGAGGCGACCAGGAGGTGCGACAGGGCCCCTGGCACGGTCGGCGCCAGCAGCGTCGCGTACAGCACGAGCACAGTGCCGGCGATGGTGGCCATGCCGCAGTTGATCACGATAAAGAGCTCGCCGCGCGACAGGCGCGCCAGGTACGGCCTGATGACCAGCGGCGCCTCGACCATGCCGACGAAGACGTTGGCTGCGGCCGATACGCCCACCGCGCCGCCGATGCCGACCGTGCGCGCCAGCAACCAGGCGAAGGCGCGCACGATCGCTGGCAGCACTCCCCAGTGGAACAGCAGGGCCGAAAGCGCCGCCACCACCAGCACCAGCGGCAGCGCGCGGGTGGCGAGCACAAAGCTCGATCCGGGCCCCGTCTCTGCAAACGGCAGCGGTGCGCCACCCAGATAGCCAAAGACGAAAGCGGTGCCGGCTTCGGTGGCCCGCGCCAAGGCATTCGCCGCCTCGTTGGCAGCATCGAGCGCCTGCGCCAGCGGCGGCAGCTTCAGCAGCGCAAGGGCCAGGGCCGCTGCGAGCGCCAGCCCAGACCATACCGGACGCCAGGCGATCGCGCGCCGGTTCTCCGAAAGCGCCCAGCACAGCGCAAGCAGCGCGGCCAGTCCGGTCAGCTGGTGCAGCGTCTGCATGGGTGTGGCCATGGCGGCGCGCACTGTGCCGCATGCGCCCGGCGGCCGCAAGCCGTTACGCTTGCGCCCCGCGCAGGAGAGGAGAACCGATGACCGTCGTCACCTGTATCGAGGATCTGCGGCAGCTGGCCAAGAAGCGCGTGCCGCGCATGTTTTACGACTATGCCGATTCCGGCTCGTGGACCGAGAGCACGTACCGCGCCAACGAGACGGCCTTCACCAAATACCTGCTGCGGCAGCGCGTGGCGGTGGACATCAGCCGCCGGTCGGTGGCAAGCACGATGCTGGGAGAGCCGGTGGCGATGCCAGTGGCGCTGGCGCCCACCGGTCTGACCGGCATGCAGCACGCCGACGGCGAAATCTTGGCGGCGCGCGCGGCGGAGAAGTTCGGGGTGCCCTTTACGCTGTCGACGATGAGCATCTGCTCGATCGAGGACGTGGCAGCCGCCACCACCCGCCCGTTCTGGTTCCAACTGTACGTGATGCGCGATCGCGCTTTCGTCGAGCGGCTGATCGAGCGCGCGCGCGCGGCGCGCTGCTCGGCCCTGATGCTGACCCTCGACCTGCAGGTGCTGGGCCAGCGGCACAAGGACATCAAAAACGGCTTGTCGGCGCCGCCGAAGCCGACGCTGCGCAACGTGCTGAATCTGGCGACCAAACCGCGCTGGTGCTGGCGGATGCTGGGTACGCGGCGGCGGCAGTTCGGCAACATCGTCGGCCACGTGCAGGGGGTGAGCGACATGACGTCGCTGTCGGCCTGGACCGCGCAGCAGTTCGATCCGACGCTGTCCTGGCGCGACGTCGAGTGGGTGAAGCGCTGCTGGGGCGGCAAGCTCATCCTGAAGGGGATCCTCGACGTGGAGGATGCACGGATCGCGGCCGACAGCGGGGCCGATGCGATCGTGGTCAGCAACCATGGCGGCCGTCAGCTCGACGGGGCGCCGGCGGCGATCGACGCGCTGCCGGCGATCGTCGATGCGGTCGCCTCGCGGCTGGAGGTGTGGATGGACGGGGGAATCCGCTCCGGGCAGGACGTCTTCAAGGCGATCGCGCTCGGCGCGAAGGGCACGCTCATTGGGCGCGCGTTTCTCTACGGCCTGGGCGCGCTCGGCGAGGACGGCGTGACGCGCTGCCTGCAGATCATCCGCAACGAACTCGACCTGACGATGGCTTTCTGCGGCCGCACTGATATCCGGCAGGTGGACCGCAGCGTGCTCGCCTAAGGCGTCAGGATCGTGAAGAGGGCGCAGCCGCCGGGCGCGGTCCGATGACCCCGGCGCTGCGCAGCTCGGCGATCTCGCCGTCGCGGTAGCCGAGCTCGCGCAGCACCTCCTCGGTGTGCGCACCGAGGGCGGGTGGCGGCAGCCGCGCCGGCAGCCGCGCGCCGGACATGGCGAGCGGCAGCAACGGCACCCGGGTCTGGATCGGCCGCCCGGCGGCGCTGCCGTCAGCGGGAATCGTGATCGGGGCCAGCCCGCCGGTCGCATTCAGGTGCGGATCGTCGAATAACTGCGGCGGCCGCACGATCGGCGCATACGGCAGGCCGTGCTGCTCGAACACGGCGGCGATGTGTGCGGCCGGGTGGGCGGCCAGCCGCTCGCGCAGCAGCGGCAGCAGGCGGTCGCGCGCCCGCACGCGGTCGTTGTTGGTGGCAAATTCGGGCGCATCGCGCAGGTCGGCGAAGCCGAACGCCTCGCAGAACGTGCGCCACTGCGTATCGGAGACGACGGCGAGGAAGATCTGCTCGCCGCCGGCGACCGTAAAGACGTCGTAGATGCCCCAGGGCGAATGCCGGTTCGGCATCGGCGCCGGCTCGGCGCCGGTGACGGCGTACTGCAGCATGTGCTGCGACACCAGGAACACGTTGTTTTCGAAGAGCGCCGACTGCACTTCCTGCCCGCGGCCGGTCTGCGCGCGCTGCACCAGCGCCGCCAGCACGCCCAGGGCTCCGAACATACCGCCCATGATGTCGTTGACGCTTGTGCCGGCCCGCAGCGGGCGCCCTTCCGGGCCGGTCATGTAGGCGAGGCCGCCCATCATCTGCACCACCTCGTCGAGCGCGGTGCGCTGCTCGTACGGGCCAGGCAGGAAACCTTTCAGCGCCACATAAATCAGGCGCGGATTCAGGCGCGCCAGCGAGCCGTAGTCGAAGCCAAGCTTGGCCATCGCGCCGGGCTTGAAGTTCTCGCTGAACACGTCGGCGCGCGCGGCCAGTTTCAGCACCACCTCGCGGCCGCGCGGATCCCGGTAATCGATCGCCACGCTGCGCTTGTTGCGATTGAAGTTGGCGAAGAAGCCGGCGCCGGCGCCGAGCAGCCGCCGCGTGTTGTCGCCGCCGGGCGGTTCGACCTTCACCACGTCGGCACCGAGATCGGCAAGGATCATGCCGCAGGTCGGGCCCATCACCATGTGGGTGAGTTCGACCACGCGCAGACCGGAAAGTGGAAGCATCTCAGGCATAGACCCGTTCCTCTAGGTTGCGAACTGCAGCGCCGCCAGCCGTGCGTACAGGCCGCCGCGCGCGATCAGCTCGGCGTGCGTGCCGGCCTCCGCGATGCGCCCGTGCTCCAGCACGAAGATGCGGGCGGCCGCCTGCACGGTGGCCAGGCGGTGCGCGATGACGATCGTTGTGCGATCCCGCATCGCGGTGGCCAGCGCTGCCTGCACCGCGCGTTCGCTTTCGGCGTCCAGGCTGCTGGTGGCTTCGTCAAGCAGCAGCAGCGGCGCGTCCTTCAGGATCGCGCGGGCGATGGCGATGCGCTGCCGCTGCCCGCCGGACAGACGCACGCCGCGCTCGCCGACGAAGGTCGCGTAGCCGTCCGGCAGCCGCTGCACGAATTCGTCCACGTGCGCGGCGCGCGCGGCGGCACGCACCGCCGCCTCATCGGCCTGCGGACGGCCGTAGCGGATATTGTCCAGCACGGTGCCGGAGAAGATCACCGGCTCCTGCGGCACCACGGCGATGCGCGCGCGCAGGTCCGACAGCCGCAACGCCCGCAGGTCGACACCCTCGATGCGGATGACGCCGTCGGCGATCTCATAGAAACGCTGCAGCAATTGAAACACCGTCGACTTGCCCGCGCCGGAGGGGCCGACCAGCGCGACGGTCTGCCCCGGCTCGACCGTAAAGGAGAGGTCGTGCAGCACCGGATGATCGGGCCGCGACGGATAGGCGAAGCGCACGCGCGCGAATTCCACCCGCAGCCCGCCGCGCGGCGGCGGCAGCGGCTGCGGCTGCGGCGGGTCGACGATCTGCGTGCGCGTGGCGAGCAGCTCCATCAGCCGCTCGGTGGCGCCGGCGGCCCGCAGCAAATCGCCCCACACTTCGGCCAGCACCGCGACGCTGCCGGCGAGCAACGCCACGTACAGCGCCGTCTGCGACAGCGCGCCAGGCGAAAGGTCGCCCGCGTAGACCGCCTGCACGCCGCCGTACAGACCGTACAGCAGCGAGCCGAACACGCCGATGATCACAAACGCGGTCAGCGCCGCCCGCGTGCCGGTGCGTCGCACCGACGTGGCGAAGGCCCGTTCGTTCGCCGCGCGGAAGCGGGCGGCCTCGGCCTGCTCCTGCCCGAAGCTCTGCACGACCGGGATCGCGTTCAAGACCTCGGCGGCGATGCTGCTCGTATCGGCGATGCGGTCCTGGCTGGCGCGCGACAGCTTGCGCACGCGCCGGCCAATGGCGATCGCCGGCAGCACCACCAGCGCGATGATCGCCAGCACCGTCAGCATCAGCCGCGGGCTGGTTGCGATCAGCATCGCGATGGCGCCGACGCCGATCACCGCATTGCGCAGGCCCATGGAGATGCTGGAACCCACGGCGGTCTGGATCACCGTGGTGTCGGTGGTCAGGCGCGACAGCACCTCACCGGTCTTCAGCGTCTCGAAGAACTGCGGGCTCTGTGTGAGCACGTGCGCGTAGACGGCCTGGCGCAGGTCGGCCGTGACGCGCTCGCCGATCCAGGTCACCATGAAGAAGCGCGCGGCGGTGAAAATGCCCAGCGCCACCGCCACCGCGAACAGCAGCGCGAAATACTCCCGCACCAGCAGCAGCCGCTGCTCCAGCGCCAGCGCCCCCGGCGCGGCAAGGCCCCGATCGACCAGCAGCTTGACCGCAAACGGCGCGGCCAGCGTTGCGGCTGCCGCGGCCAGCAGAAACACGAGCGCGAGCAGGATCTGCGTGCGGTAGGGACGCAGGAACGGCGCCAGCGCTGCCAGCGGCCGCACCGACCGGGCGACTTTGGCCGTTTCCTTCACGCCAGCGCCGTGCGCAGCATGCCGATGCCGGCGGCCACTCCCAGCGCGACGGCGGCCGCCAGCGCGACCGTGAAGCCCGGCCCGCGCCGCGCCGGCGCGTGGGCGTACGCGAGCGCGTAGCCGATGCGTGCCGCCAGCCAGATCAAACCGACGGCGCCGGCCAAGCGCGGGCCCGCGTAGACGGCGGCCAGCCACAGCAGCGGCAAAAATGCGACCGCATTTTCCAGCGTGTTCATCTGGATG
>JANWUU010000096.1 GCA_025057735.1 Burkholderiaceae bacterium | reverse complement strand
GCAGCATCACGGCGGCCACGTCGCGGCGACCGAAGAAAACCGCCGAGGACCGGATGCCGACCTTCAGATCGTCGTCGCGATCCACCATCGCGTACTCGGTGTCGTAGGCGATCACCCAGCACAGGTTGCCGATGAACATCAGCCAACCGAGCGCCGGCACCTGCCCCTGCACGGCCGCAAAGGCCATCGGAATCCCGAACGAAAACGCGATGCCCAGCCACGCCTGCGGCAGCGGGAAGAAACGCTTGAACAGCGGATAGCTGACGGCCACCGCCAGCGCCACCAGCGCGTAAAAAAAGGTCGTCGCATTCAGCGGCAGCAGCAGCAGGCCGGCGGCGGCGGCCAGCGCCGCCGCCACCGCCACGCCCTCGGCCGGCCGCACGCGGCCGGTCGGGATCACGCGACCGGCGGTGCGCTTCACATGACCGTCGAAATCGCGGTCCAGCACGTCGTTGATCGCGCAGCCGGCCGAGCGCATCAGGAACGTCCCGAGCGCGAAGATCGCCACCAGCAGCGGCCCGGGCGCGCCGTCGGCGGCGATCCACAGCGCCGCCAGCGTCGGCCACAGCAGCAGGAAGGTGCCCACCGGCTTGTCGATGCGGGCGAGCTGCGCGTAAAAAACCAGCTTCTGATCCCACGACGGGCCTGGCGGGGCGACGGACTTCACGGAACGGTTCGAGGGTGGCGGTTGGCGCAGGCACGAATGCTAAAGGACCCAGCGACGAGCGCCGCCTGCGCCGTCCGCGCCGGCCGGGTTTACGCCAAGCCGACGCGACGCGCGCGCATCGGGGACGTCACCTGTACGTCACGAAGAACTTCCAGCATCATCGTTTTGCTGCACGCGGGCGCGCGCTGCGGGCCGACACCCGCGCCAAGGCGCCCGCCCGATGGATCCGCATACGTCGAACGCACAACGCAAAGGAGAGAAGAGCATGCAATCGCGTCGCGCATTGCTAGTAGCCCTGACGGCGATGGCCGCGGCCGCGCCGCTGCCGGCCGCAGCCCAGGGCAAGGGCCAGCCGATCGAAATCCAGTTCTGGATGGGGCTGACCGGCCTCGGCGGCGAGCTGCTGACCAAATACGGTGAGGAATTCAACAAGACCCAGAGCGAATATCGGGTGGTCGTCTCCTTCAAGGGCCAGTACCCAGAGCAGCGCGCGGCGGCGATCGCCGCCTACCGCGCCGGCAATCCGCCGCACATCATGCAGATGTTCGACGCCGGCAGCGGCGACATGATGAGCGCCAAGGGCGCCATCGTGCCGGTGTCGGAGGTGTTCAAGCGCGCCGGCCTGCAGTTCGATCCGGCCGATTTCATCGCGCCGGCGCGCGGGTACTACGGCCTGCCGAATGGCGAGCTGCTGTCGATGCCCTTCAACGTCTCCACGGCGGTCCTGTTCTACAACAAGGATGCTTTCCGCAAGGCCGGCCTGGATCCGGAGAAACCGCCGCGCACCTGGCCCGAGCTGGTGCAGGCCGCGCAGCAAATCCGCAAGAGCAACGCCGCCGCCTGCGGCTTCACGACCACCTGGCTCGCGTGGATCATGCTGGAGCAGTTCAGCGCGCGCCACAACGTGCCGATCGGTACGCAGAGCAACGGCCGCGCCGGGCTGAACGCCGAACTGGTTTTCGACACGCCGCTGCACCGGCGGATGGTGCAGACGCTGGTGGACATGCAGGCCGACAAGAGCTTTGACTACGGCGGCCGCAGCAACGACGCCGCGGCCAAGTTCATCAGCGGCGAGTGCGCGATGATGACGCAGAGCTCCGGCGGCCACGGCGCCATCGCGCGCGACGCCAAGTTCTCCTTCGGCGTCGCCCCGCTGCCCTTCTGGCCGGACGTCGCCGGCGCGCCGTTTGCGACCACCATTGGAGGCGCCTCCCTGTGGGTCTTCAATGCCCCCAACCGCACGCCGGCGGAATACCGCGGTGTGGCGCTGTTCCTGAACTACCTGCGCTCCACGCCGGTGATGACCGACTGGGCCAAGCAGACGGGTTTCCTGCCGGCGACCAATGCCGCCTTCAGGGCCATGCGCGAGGAGGGCTTCTTCCAGAAGAATCCGGGCCGCGACGTGCCGATCCTTTCCCTCATCGAGGGCAAGCAGGGCGAGCACACGGCGGGCTATCGCTTCGGTCGCTGGACCGAAATCCGCGACATCTACCACGAGGAGGTCGAGCGGGCGCTGCAGGGCAAGCAGACCGTCGCCGCCGCGCTGCAAAACGCGCAGCGCCGCGGCAACGAGCTGCTGCGCGCCTTCGAACGCAGCGTCAACTGAAGCCACCCGGGCGGCCGCGGCGCGGCCGCCCGCTAACATCGCGGCGCGCTCTCCTGGCGCGCCGCTTTTTTTCGATGCAGCGTCGAGTCGTCTTTCCGAACCGCTGGCTGCCCTACCTGCTGCTGACGCCGCAGCTGGTGATCACGGTCGTGTTCTTCCTGTGGCCCGCCGCCCAGGCGCTGTTCATGTCGCTGCTGCAGCAGGATCCCTTCGGGCTACGGGTGCGTTTCGTCG
>JANWUU010000085.1 GCA_025057735.1 Burkholderiaceae bacterium | reverse complement strand
GCGCCGAGGATGCCGGCCAGCCGCGACACCTGCGGCCCCACGCTCTTGACCACCACCTCCTGGTTGGTCGAGACCTCGTCGACCATCACCGCCAGCCGATCCTCGCCGGAGCGCAGCAGCACCACCGGCGCCTGCTTGGCCAGATGCGGCATCACCTCCTCGCCGAGCAACTGCGCCAACGGCCGCAGCACGACCTCGCCGACCGGCGGGATGGAGATCTGCCCCTCGGCGAGCGCAGGCAGCAGCTGCACCGGCTTGAAGCGGCGTACCTGCTCGACCATCGCCGACGGGATCGCGTAACGGCGCGCGCCCACGGTGGCGAGCACGACCTGCGTGATCGCCAGCGTGAGCGGCAGGTACAGCGTGAAGCGCGCACCCTGCCCGGGTTCGCTCGCCACCGTGATGCGGCCGCCGAAAGAAGCCAGTTCCGCCCGCACCACGTCCATGCCGACGCCGCGGCCGGCCAGTTCGGTGACCTCCTCGGCGGTGGAGAAGCCGGGCGCGAAGATCAGGTCCATCAGCTCGCGGTCGCTCAACACCTGGTAGCGGCCGATCAGTCCCTGCGCGACGGCACGCTCGCGGATACGCTCCAGCGCCAGCCCGGCACCGTCGTCGGCGAAGACGACGACGATCTCGTTGCCCTCCTGCCGCACCTCGATGGTCAGTTCACCGGTGTCGCGCTTGCCAGCCGCGCGGCGCTGCTCGGGCGTCTCCAGTCCGTGCACGATGGCGTTGCGTACCAGGTGCTCGAACGGCGCGGTCATGCGCTCCAGCACGCCGCGGTCGATCTCGGTGGACCCGCCGCGGATCTCCAGGTTCACGCGCTTGCCCAGTTCCTTGGCGGTCTGGCGTGCGACGCGGTACAGGCGCTCGGCGACATTGGCAAACGGCACCAGCCGCACCCGCATCAGCTGCTGCTGCAGCTCGCGCGTCAGGCGCGACTGCGCGCTGAGATCCTGGTCGGCCATCTGCAGGCCCTTGAGCATGTTGCTCTGGACCATCGCCACGTCCTCGACCGATTCGGCCAGCAGGCGCGTCAGTTCCTGCAGGCGGGTGTAGCGGTCGAATTCGAGCGGATCGAAGGTGGCCGAGTCCTTGGCGAGCTGGTCGGCGCGCGCCTGGATCTGCGCGTCGGCCTGGATCTCCAGCTCGCGCAGTTGCGTGCGCAGCCGCGCCACGTTCTCGGTCAGATCCGCCAGCGCCCCTTTGAGGGCGCCGACCTCGTTTTCGAGCTTGGCGCGCGCGATGGCCACCTCGCCCGCCTGATCGACCAGCCGGTCCAGCAGATCGGCGCGCACGCGGATCACGGAAGCCGGCGGCGTCGGGGCGACCGGTGCCGCCTCCGGCGCCGCGCGCGCCGGTTCGGGCCGCACGGCCGCCAGCTCGATCACGGGCGCGAGCGGCGCCGCGGGCGCCGCCGCCGGCGCCGGCGCGGCCGGCTGCGGACGCTGCAGGCGGTCGAACAGCGCGTGCACCTGGTCGTACTGGCTCTGCAGGTCCTCGATCACGACCGGCGGCACGCTGACGAGGTTCATCGCCGCCTCGATGCGCGTCTCCATGTCGTGGACCAACTCGCCGATGCGCATCGCGCCGGCCATGCGCGCACTGCCCTTGGCGGTATGCAACTGGCGCATCAGCTCGCGCGCCACCGCCCGGTCGTTGGGGTTGGCGGCGAGCGCGCGCAGACCGGCGGCGATGGCCGGCAGCAGATCGTTGGCCTCGGCGACGAAGACCGGTAGCAGGTCCGGATCGATGTCGTCGCTGGCGGCGGCGCGGTTGTCTTCCTCGGCGCGCGCCGGTGCAGCGGCGCCCGCATCCAGCGCCGCGGCCTGCGGGGCCGGCCAGGCGTCCGCATCGACCTCCTCCACCACCGGCGGCGCGGCCAGCGGCGGGGCGACGTCGAGCACGATCTCCTCGTCCATCGGCGCCGGCGGCGCGGCAACGGCAGGCGCCGGCGCGGCGTCGTCCTCCGGCGGCTCGGCGGCCACCGGCTCCAGCACCGGAGCGGGCGGCGCGAATGCGCGCGCCACCTGGCGCAGTTCGGCCACGGCGGCGGCCTCCAGCGGCGCTTCGTCCGGGTAGAGCCCGGCGGCGAACTGGTGCAGCATCGCGCGCATCCGCTCGACGGCGCGCTCCAGCACGTCGAACTGCGCCGGCGACAGCACGGGCGGCTGCACCTGCCGGTCCAGTTCCTGCATCAGGTCGTCGAGCGGGTCGGCGAGCGAAGACAGCGGCGCCAGCCCGACGGTGGCGGCAATGCCCGCCAGCGAATGGGCGCGGCGCACGGCGAGCGCGCTCACCCGGCGTTGCGGCTCGAAACGCCACTCGGCGATGTCCTGCGCGAGCATGCGGATCGTCTCGTCGGCTTCGTTCAGGAACACCGCATACAGGCCGTGGCTGATTTCCAGCGGCCCGATCCGTTTCGGTTCGTCGGCCGCGGGCGCGCTGTCGGCCGGCGGCGATGGCGCTGGCGCGGCGCGGACGGCGGGCGCGTCCGTGCCGATCACCGCGCTGCCCGGCTCCAGGGTGGGCAGCGCGGCCGGCGCCTTAAGCGCTTCCGCGCTGCCCAATGCCTTTGGCGGTTGCGGCTCCGCGGCGGTATAGACGAACGGCGCCCCCTCGCGCACGCGCTGGGCGGCGGCAACCAGTTCGCCGACGTCGATCGCCCTGCGCGGCTGGGCGGCGATGGCGGCGATCCATTCGCGCATCAGCCGGTGCGCGGTCGTCGCGAGCTGCAGCAGATCCTCGTTGGCCGGCCGCTCCTGCGCCAGCCACAGGTTGAAGCACTGCTCGATCGCCCACGCGCCCTCGCCGAAGTCCTTCAGTCCGACCATGCGGCTCGAGCCCTTCAGCGTGTGGAAGGCGCGTCGCACGGTCGTCAGGATGGCGCGGTCGTCGGGCGCTGCGCGCAGCGAGTCCAGATTCGGCGCGAGCGCGGCCAGGACTTCGTTCGCTTCCTCGATGAAAATGTCCAGCAGCTCACGGTCCGCGGCCGCTTCCGATTCCGGCAGCGGCGCGCTCGGCGCAGGCAACGGCGCGGCCGCCGGTGGCGCCAGCAGGGCCGCCAGTTCGCGTGCCGTCTGCGGATCGCGCGCGGCGGCAAACTGGGTCAGCAGCAGCGCCGCGCGCGCGATACGGTCCTTCAGCGCCGCGTCGTCGATCAGCTCGGCTTCGTTGGCCATCTGCGGCAGCAGGCGCGACAGCCCCGTGAATGCCGCCTGGTCGCCGGCGTTCTGCGACAGGCGCTCGGCCATCGCGCGCGCCAACTCCAGGTGCTGGGCGAGCGTGACCTCCACGTTCTCCGGCCTGCGCGCCTCGGCAAGCGGCAGGGGCGTCTCAAGATCGTCCGCCGGTGCCTCGACGGCGTCCTGCGGCGGGCGTGTGAGGTCCGCGGAGAAGACGCCGGTGTCGGGGTCGTAGCGGAACATGCCGCGCGGGCGCTCGGCATCCTGTACCAGGGACTCGACGAAGAAGCCGATCGCCCCCAGATTGCCGGCAATGCGGGCAAATTCCTCCGGCTGCTCCGGCGCGCCCGCCTCAGCAAAGGCACGCACCGAGGACTGCACGGACCGCAGCGCCGCGACCGCATCGTCGGCGCCCAGCACCGCGAGCACGCCGCAGACCTGGTCGAACATCGGCAGCGTGGCGGCCAACTCGCCGCGCTCGGCGGGCTGGCGGAAAAACTTGTCGAGCCGGGTTTCGATCTCGCGCAGCGTGGCCTGCGTCTCCGCCACCACGGTGGCCATAGTCAGCCGGTCCTGCGCCTTGCGCGCCAGCTCCGACAGCCAGGGGGCGGAATCGGGCAGGGCCGCCCCCGCGAAGGCGGCCTGCAGGCGGTCGACGACGGCCTGCGCGCGGCGCGCGTATTCGTCGTCGCTGCGGGGCAGTTGCTCGACGCCCAGCTCGACGAACAGCAGCGCGGCGGCCACTTCCAGCGCCAGCGTTTCGCGAACGCTGCTCGCCAGGCGGCCGAAATCGCGCGTGACGCCGGCGACCGTCTGCAACACCTGCGCGATGGCGGCCGCCTCCAGGCGCAGCGCGGCGGCGTGGGCCTGGCGGATCTCGGCGTCGAATTTCGTGCCCCCGGCGCCGCCGGCCACCGCGCCCCACAGCGTCTTCGCCTGCGCCAGCGCCTCTTTCAGGGCGCGCATCGCCTCGGCGTCGATCGTCGTCAGGCTGGCGCGCTCGAAATCGGGCGGGATCAGCGCCGTCAGCCCATAGAGGCGCTTGATCTCCGCCACGCGCGGCAGCCCGTCTTCGGCGCGCCCGACGTAGTACAGGGCATCGACCATCAGGCGTTCGGCGACCGCCGCACCGCCCTCGATCAGGCGTCGCAATTGCAGGTTCAGGCGTGCCAGCACGCGTTTCAGGTCGGTATCCACCGGCACATGGCGCGCCGCCAGCGCTTCCAGCAGGCCGCGCACGACCCACCAGAAACTGCGCGTCAGGCCCCGCAGCGGCAACTGTTCGAGGTCGGCCAGGGCGTCGCGCATCTGCGTGCGCGCCCGCACGTTCTCCACGTCGCGCAGGAAGCCGAGCAGCCCCTCCTCGAAGCGCACGCGGCGCACGCGCAGCTGGTCGGACGTCAGCGGGCGCGATTCGAGCCGGTGAAACGCCGGGCGTCGCGTCAGGTCCGGGAACAGCAGGTCGGCCGGATGCACGCGCGCGGCCTGCGTCAGTTGCAGGACGTCGCGATAGTAGGGGAACAGGCGGATCGGCTGGTTGGGCTGCCCGGCCAGCAGCCCCTCCAGGTAGGCCACCACCGCGGCGGCGGCGGTCTCCACTGAGCGCACCGCCGAGGGCACGCACTCCTTCGGCTCGCTCTGCCAACGCCGCAGCGCCTGCTCGATCGCCTCGGTCACGAGCGCCACGCCGCGCAGGTCGAGCAGTCGCAGGGCGCCGCCGGCCTGATGCACCTGCGTGCCGGCATCGCGCAGCCGCTGCACGTCCTGCTTGTTGGCGAGGAAGGCCTTGACGCCATCGACCGCCTGCGCGAGCGAGGCTCGGATCTCGTCGATCACCCACGCCAGCGGCGCGATGTCGGTGGCGGCGTCGAGCAGCTGGTTTGGGTCGTGCGACTCCATGATGGTCCCGGGAAAGGGGTGTTCAGCTCACGCGGAAGCGCGCGATCGATGCCTTCAGCTCGCGCGCCAACGTGGCGAGCTGGCCGATCGACTGCGCTGCCTGCCGCGTGCCCTGCGAGGTCTGGTCGGTGACCGCCAGGATGCGCTCAATCGACTGCGCCACGCCGCCGGCGGATTCGGCCTGCTCGCTGGTGGTGCCGGCGATGCGTTCGATCAGTTCCGCCAGCTGGCGCGACACGCGGCCGATGTCCGCCAGCGCCGTGCCGGCGGCGTCCGACAGTTTGGTGCCCTCCACCACCCCCTGCGTACTCTTCTCCATCGCCGTCACCGCGTCTTGCGTGTCGGTCTGGATGGTGCGCACCAGCGCGCCGATCTGCTTGGCGGCCTCGGCCGAGCGGTCCGCCAGGCGCTGCACTTCCTCGGCCACCACCGAGAAACCGCGCCCGGCCTCGCCGGCGCTGGCGGCCTGGATGGCGGCGTTCAGGGCCAGCACGTTGGTCTGCTCGGTGATGTCGGTGATCAGCTCGACGATCTCGCCGATCTCCTGCGAGGACTCGCCCAGCCGCTTGATGCGCTTGGCGGTCTCCTGGATCTGCTCGCGGATCTCGTTCATGCCCGCGATCTGGTTGTACACCGCCCGCTGGCCGCGCTCGGCAGCCTCCAGCGAGGTGCGCGCCACCTTGGCCGATTCCAGTGCGCTCTTCGAGACATCGTTGATCTGCGCTGCCATGCGCAGCACCTTCTCGCCGGTCTCCTTGATCTCGCGCGACTGCGCCTCGGAGGCGGTCAGCAGGCGGGTGGCGATGTCGCGCGCCTGGGTGGAAGCCGAGCTCACCTGCTCGGCGGCGGCGTTGATGCGGCTGACCAAGCCGCGCAGCTCCTCCACCGTGTAGTTGACCGAGTCGGCGATCGCGCCGGTGATGTCCTCGGTCACGGTCGCCTGCACGGTCAGGTTGCCGTCGGCGACCTCCTGCAGCTCGTTCATCAGACGCAGGATCGCCGCCTGGGTCCGATCATTGGCGCGCTTGGCTTCCTCTTCGAGCCGCTGCGCCTCCGCGCGCTGCCGCTCCGCCTCCAGGGCGCGCTGGCGCACGTCGTCCAGCAGCACCTTGGCGATCAATGCCGCGGCGGCGAGCGCCAGCAGACCGAGCAGGCCCATCAGGAACCAGTTGACGCGGCGCTCCGCCTGTTCCTGCCGGTACTGCTGCTGCAGTTCCGTGACCATCTGGCGCAACGGTTCGGCATCGCGCACGATCGCCAGCTCCGCCTCCTTGGCCTGCACCAGCGTGGCCAGGTTCGACAGGGTGCCGCCCACGGCGGACTGCAGATCGGCATAGACCCGCGCGAGTTCCTGCAGGCGCGCACGCGTCTCGGCGTCGGCGGTCGGCGCGATGCGCAGCGACTCGCTGCCGGACAGCAGCGCCTGTGTCAGGTCGCGGAATAGGGCAATGTCGCGGCCCAGCGTCAGCGCCACCTCGGCGCTGGCGGCGTCGCTGTTGATCAGCGAACTGGCGTTTCGTCCCAGGCGTTGGGTGAGCATCACCAGCTGGCCGGCGGCGGCGATCTCGCGTGCCGGCGCGCCGCCCTGCAGCTTCAGCGACGCAATCTCCTCGGTCAGTTGCAGCAGCCGTGGCGAGGCGTCGTTGATGCGCCTGATCGCGCCGCCGAAGGCGAGCAGGGTCTTTTCGTTGGCGACGATCGTCGAGGCGGCCGCCTCCGAGGCCTTCCACCGCTCGATCAGCCGCGCGATCAGGGGCTGGATGTGGGCCGAGGAGGGCGACAGACCGCGGCCTGGGTCGCCGTCGGCGAGCGCCGCCAGATTGGCCGCAAGGCGGTCGCGGCTGTCGCGCAGTTCCGCCAGCGCGGCCGTGTTGCCGCCGATCGCATTGGTCGCGGCCTTGGCCAGCCGCTGCGTGTGCATCAGCGTGTCGCCGACGATCTCGGCCTGCAGCGTGCCGTTGGTCGCCTGCCGTACGTCGATGGCGACGACCGCGGCCTCGAGCACCAGCAGCGTGGCAAGCACGATCAGCAGCGATTGCACCTGAACGTTGGCTGGCTTGTCGCCGATCAGCGGCAACTTCCAGCCGACCAACCGGTCGAGCAGGCCGCCCCCGGCCACGGCCGAGCGCGGCGTGGCGCGAGACACCCGTAGGGTGCCCGGCGGCTGCGCTGCCGCGCGCGCGCCAGCGCCGTCGTCGGCCGGCGCGAATTCCGTCAATCCGAACGCCTCCTCGGCGCCGCGCTGCTGCGCCGGCTGCGCTTTCCTGCGCCAAGCCAGTCCGAGATCGAGAGCCATGTCCTTTTCCCTCAGCGCCTAGTGATAGAGTGGCCGACCGATCCTGCGCAGCGGACGCCACGCTGCAGACGCCCGCGCGGGTTCATACGCCGATGTGGGCGAACGTCTCGCTCGCCACCAGCCGCGACAGGTCCAGTTCCGTCAGCAACGTCCCATCCAGGTCGCGAAAGCAGCGCGTCTCCCACGGCGGGGCGTCGCGCTGCGGCGCCTCGAGCACCTCCAGCTCGCCGGTATTGCGCAGGCCAAAGGCGCGCGTCACGAGCATGCCGGCGTTGGCCTTCAGCGTCGGGCCGAATACCAGCAACTGGCGCGCCTGCTCGGCCGGCAGCGGCGCCCGGCCGGCCAGTTGCGCCACGTCGATCACGCCGATCAGGCGACCGCGCACGTTGGCCAGGCCGCGGAACCACGGCTGCGTCCAGGGCACCGGCGCGATATCCGGCACCGGGACGATCTCGCCGGCCGCGGTCATGTCGAGCAGGTAACTGTCCGCGCCGACGCGCAGGGCAAGCCGCAGCGGCTGCGCCGGCAGGCTCGGCGCTGCCTTGATCCGTTCGGCCAGTTGGCGCGAAAACTCGCGCAGCTTGCCGCGTTGCTTGCCGGCGTCCATGACGGTTGCGTCTCAGCCCAGGGCGGCGATCTTCTCGAGCAGCTCGTCGGCCTTGATCGGTTTGGTCAGGTAATCACGCGCGCCCTGCCGCATGCCCCAGATGCGGTCCGTCTGCTGGTTCTTGCTGGTGCACATGATGATCGGGATGTGCTGGGTGGCAGGGTCGCGTGTCAGCGCGCGGGTGAACTGGAAGCCATTCTGCCCCGGCATCACGACATCCATCAGGATGAGGTCGGGCGGCTGCGCCTTGATCTTCAGCGCGGCTTCCTCGGCGTTCTCCGCCGCCGAGACCACGAACCCGTTCTTTGTCAGTAGCTCGGTCAGGAAGTAGCGTTCGGTCGGCGAATCGTCGACGACCAGGACTTTCTTGATCGGCATCTGTCAGACCTCCGCGTGCCGTTGCGTTCCGATTCAGTTGAGAGAAAACTCGCGCACCGCCGACAGCAGGCTGTCCTTGGTGAACGGTTTGGTCAGGTATTCACTGGAGCCGACCATGCGGCCGCGCGCGCGATCGAACAGGCCGTCCTTCGACGACAGCATCACCACCGGCGTGCGCGAAAAGCGCGGACTGCGCTTGATCAGAGCGCAGGTTTGGTAACCGTCCAGGCGCGGCATCAGGATGTCGCAGAAGATGATGTTCGGCTCGTGATCGTTGATCTTGGCCAGTGCCTCGAAGCCGTCCTGCGCCAGGATCACCTGGCAGCCGGCCTGGGTCAGAAAGATCTCGGCGCTGCGGCGGATGGTGTTCGAATCGTCGATCACCATGACCTTCTTGCCGCGGATGTCGGAAAAATCCGGCCCGGACATCGATCGCTCCCGTTCGTCATCGCCGCGCGCCGCTGTGGACGACGCGGGCCGGCCGCGGCAGGCTGCCCGCGACCGTCAGATTTCGACCATCTCGAAGTCTTCCTTGCGGGCGCCGCACTCGGGGCAGGTCCAGTTCGGCGGCAGATCCTCCCAGCGCGTGCCGGGCGCGATGCCCTCCTCGGGTAGGCCGGCTGCCTCGTCGTAAATCCAGCCGCAGATCAGGCACATGAAGGTCCGTGTCGCTTGTGCGGTCGCAGTCGTCATCCGCCGGAATTCTTCAAGGTTTTCGATAAGATACTGAGCGCGCCGCATCATAGCCTGTG
>JANWUU010000030.1 GCA_025057735.1 Burkholderiaceae bacterium | reverse complement strand
CGCAGTGAGTCCACCGACGGCAGCGTGTTCGCCTGGAACTTCCCGCTGGCCGGCACGTACTGGGACGCGGCCGACATCCTGGTGCAGCACGTGGCGAAGAAAGAGGGCGGCTTCGACAAGCTGCGCGGCAAGAAGATCGCGCTCGTCTATCACGATTCGCCGTACGGCAAAGAGCCGATTCCGCTGCTGCAGGAACGGTCGAAGATGCATGGGTATGAACTGCTGCTGCTGCCGGTGGCGCATCCGGGCGTGGAGCAGAAATCGACCTGGCTGCAGATCCGCCAGCAGCGGCCCGATTACGTGTTCCTGTGGGGCTGGGGCGTGATGAACTCCACCGCGCTGAAGGAGGCCATCGCCACCGGCTATCCGCGCGAGAAGATGTACGGTGTCTGGTGGGCGGCGGCGGAACCCGACGTGAAGGACGTCGGCGAGGGTGCCAAGGGGTACAACGGCCTGACGCTGCAGCATGGCGCGGCGCCAGACGCGAAGGTCGTCAAAGAGATCCTGTCCTTGGTGCACGACAAGGGGCAGGGAACGGGCCCGCGCGAGGAGGTGGGCAGCGTGCTGTACATGCGCGGGCTGATGGCGGCGATGCTGTCGGTGGAAGGCGTGAAGCGCGCGCAGGAACGCTGGGGCAAGGGCAAGGTCATGACCGGCGAGCAGGTGCGTTGGGGGCTTGAGAACCTCGCGCTCGACCAGAAGAAACTGGACGCGCTGGGCTTCGCCGGTGTGCTGCGGCCGATCAGCACGAGCTGCTTCGACCACCGCGGCGAGGTGTGGGCCCGAATCCACACCTGGGACGGCAGCAAATGGGTGTTTACCTCCGACTGGTACCAGTCCGACCAGCAGATCATCAAGCCGATGATCAAGAACGCGGCCGCGCGTTACGCGCAAGAGAAGAAGATCACGCCGCGCACGCCCGAGGACTGCCAGAAATAGGACCGGCGCCGGCCGGCGCGCCGCGCCGGCCGGCTGCCCCGAGGACGACATGCAACCGGCTGCCGACTCCATCCTGCTGAACGTCAACGGCATCGAGGTCATCTACAACCATGTGATCCTGGTGCTGAAGGGCGTTTCCCTGCGCGTGCCGGAGGGCAAGATCGTCGCGCTGCTGGGCGGCAACGGCGCCGGCAAGACCACCACGCTGCGCGCCGTCAGCAACCTGCTGGCCGGCGAACGCGGCGAGGTGACCAAAGGGTCGATCGAGTTGCGCGGCGAGCGCATCGAGAAACTCACGCCGGCCGACCTGGTGGCGCGCGGCGTGATCCAGGTGATGGAGGGTCGCCGCTGCTTCGCGCACCTGACGATCGAGGAGAACCTGCTGACGGGCGCCTACACGCGCACCGACGGCAAGGCGGCGATCGCCGAGACGCTGGAGAAGGTCTACACCTATTTTCCGCGCCTGAAGACGCGCCGCCACGCGCAGGCCGCCTACACCTCCGGCGGCGAGCAGCAGATGTGCGCGATCGGCCGCGCGCTGATGGCCAATCCACGGCTGGTGCTGCTGGACGAGCCGTCGATGGGGCTGGCGCCGCAGATCGTCGAGGAGGTGTTCGAGATCGTGAAGGACCTGAACGCGCGCGAGCGCGTTACCTTCCTGCTGGCAGAGCAGAACACCAACATGGCGCTGCGCTTCGCCGACTACGGTTACATCTTGGAGAACGGCCGCGTCGTGATGGACGGCCCGGCGCGGGAGCTGGCCGACAACGAGGACGTCAAGGAGTTCTACCTGGGCCTGTCCAAGGAAGGTCGCAAGAGCTTCCGCGAGGCCAAGTTCTATCGCCGGCGCAAGCGCTGGCTGGCATGACGATGGAACATTTCGATGCGCGCGAGACGCGCGCTCCGCAGGCGCGTGAGGCCGAGCTGCTGCAGCGCCTGCCGGCGCTGATCGAGGCGGCGCTGCGCATGCCGGGCTGGCGCGCGCATCTGGGGGCGGTCGATGCGCGCGCGATCGACTCGCGTGCCGCCCTCGCCAGCCTGCCGCTGCTGCGCAAGGGCGATTTGATCGCGCTGCAGAAAGCGGCACCGCCCCTTGCCGGGATGGTCGAGTCCCTCGCGCCGTTCGGGCGCCTGTTCACCTCGCCCGGGCCGATCTATGAGCCGGAAGGGTTGCAGGACGACGCCTGGCGCACCGCGCGCGGACTGTTCGCGGCCGGCTTTCGGCGCGGCGATATCGTGCTGAACACGTTTTCCTATCACCTGACGCCCGGCGGCTTCATCCTCGACTCGGGTGCGCGCGCGCTTGGCTGCCTAGTGATCCCGGCCGGGCCGGGCAATACCGAGCAGCAGTTGGACGTGATCGAGCACCTGCGGCCGACCGCCTACGGCGGGACGCCGGATTTCCTGAAGATCCTGCTCGATGCCGCGGACGCGCGCGGCCGGGATGCTTCGTCGATCCGCAAGGCTATCGTCTCGGGTGCTGCATTCCCGGCTTCGCTGCAGGCAGAATTTCGGCGCCGCGGCATCGATGCGTACCAGATCTATGCCACGGCAGATGTCGGCTGCATCGCCTACGAGTCGCCGGCGCGCGAGGGGCTGATCGTCAATGAGGACGTGCTGCTCGAGATCGTGCGGCCGGGCACCGGCGAGCCCGTGCCCGATGGTGAGGTGGGCGAGGTCGTGGTGACCGTATTTGATCACGATCGCCCGTGGATTCGTCTCGCGCTCGGCGATCTGTCGGCGGTCCTGCCCGGCGCCTCGCCCTGCGGGCGCACCAACGTGCGCATCCGCGGCTGGCTGGGGCGCGCGGATCAAACCACGAAGGTGAAGGGCATGTTCGTGCGCCCGGAGCAGATCGCCGAGATCGCCCGCCGTCATCCGGAACTGGGGCGGCTGCGGCTGGTGGTCACGCGCGCTGGCGAAGTCGATGCGATGACGCTGAAGGCCGAATCTGACCAGAGGAGCGAGGCGCTCGCGCAGCGTCTGGGCGAGACGCTGCGGGCGGTCACCAAGCTGTCCGGGACGGTCGATCTGGTCGCCCCGGGCAGCCTCCCAAACGACGGCAAGGTGATTGAGGACGCCCGCCCGCTGCCATGAGCGCGCGCCCGCGAGGGTCAGCGACAGACGAGAAGCTTTCTGCGCGCTCCACGTCTCCGCCGACGTAGTGTGCCACCTTCGGATACGGGCACAGCGGCCGCGTGCGGTTAGGCGCCCAGCTTGCAGGCACCTCGGGGTTGACGCCGCCGGGATTGCCCGCACCGCGCGCCTGGGCGATCACCGCCGAGGCGGGAGGCCTTTCTCGACCCATTGCACGAGCGGCGTCAGCTGATCGAACTGGTCAGTGGCCGCGCCGCTGCTGCAGTGCGCCATGCCCGGCACGAGATAGAGGCGGGCGAAGGCCCGCGCGGCGCCGCCGTGACGTTCTTCGTCCTTCGGCTGCCGGTGCGCGTGACCGTGCGGCGCATTTAAGCGGCGGAACCACTCGATCGTGTCGTGCGCCGAAAAAATGGCGTCACTGACGCCGTGGTAGACGATCATGCGGCCGCCGTTGCGGCGCATCTTGCGTAGACGCGGATCGGGCATCGTCATGAACGATATCGCCGCTTCCGTGTACGTGTCGTTGGTTGCGTAGATCGAGGCCGCCAGCGCATCGACGTCGCTGTTGAGCACGAAGGCGCCCGGGTTGAAGGTCGACGCATTGGCCGGCGGGACGCCGAAGACGAAACCGACGGCGCCGGAGTCGAGCGCCAGCGGCGCAACAAATTCCCAGAAAGCGAAATTGCCGCCGGCGATGCCGGTGTCGTACGGGAAGCTCGCATAGATGG
Source organism: Burkholderiaceae bacterium (assembly GCA_025057735.1). Next base: position 339 of record JANWUU010000030.1, on the reverse strand, counting down.
GCCGTCCGCGGCTGTCGCGCGCGCCGGCGCAATCCGTCAAGCAGCCGCCCAGGACCGTCGCGACACGGTTCGTTCATCCAATGAAACGACCCGCCGGCGGCGATAATCGCCCCTCATGAGCCAGATTCCCGAGGCGAAGGCACGCCGGCGGCCGCGGCGCGCCGGCAGTGGCGACGGCCGCGCGGCGGCGCTCGACGAGGGCGCCATGCAGCGGCTGCTCGGCTACAACCTGGCGCAGGCGGCGATTCCGACCAGCCGCATTTTTCGCCTGCGCATCGGCCCGCTTGGGTTAACGCAGGTGGAGTTCACCGTGCTGATTTTGCTGCTGACTAACCAGGA
>JANWUU010000028.1 GCA_025057735.1 Burkholderiaceae bacterium | reverse complement strand
AGTCCCGTCTGCACCGGTCGCGCGGTGATCGTGTGCGAAAGCTGCACGTCCAGCGGCGCGGCGGCCAGGATGACGGTGCCGCCGCGCATCAGGAACTGATCGACCGCGAAACGCTGCTGGCGGTCGAGTCCCTCCGGTGCCACCAGCAGCAGCAGATCCGCGGCGGCCGGCACCTCGCCGTCGCGCAGATCGACGTCCAGCCAGCGCGCCGATTCCTCCAGCGCGTCGCGCAGCAGACCCAGTTGCGCAGCCGGTGGCGCATGGACGGCGACGGTCTTGAGATAACCGGGCGAGAAGCGCTTGACCGCGGCCTCCAGGTTGCGCCGGAACTCTTCCTTTTCCGGTTTGGCCGGCAGCGGCACGCGCTCATTTTGGCGGCCGTCCGACAGCGTAAGGTGGAACCAGAACGGCTTGGGGTCGAGGAGGTTAGCGACCAGCGGTCGCAGACCCTCGTCGGCGAGCCGCTTGGCCAGCGCGGCGTCCGTGTCCGGATCGAGGAATTGCACCTGCAGGCGGTCGCCCGCTTGTTTGCGCAGCTCGCCGATCGCCTCCTCCAGCGCCCGGCGCACGGCGACGAGCTGCGCCGGGAAGCGCGAAGGGGCGGAGAGGTAGGCCGTCAGCGTCAGCGGCCGCGCCAGCGCCGAAAACGGGTTGCCGCCACCCTGGAAGCCGGTCAGCACCTTGCGGATCGCGCGCGTGATCTCGTATTCGGGATTACGCAGCGTCACCTCGAAGTCGCCCTCGGCGCGCGCCTTCACCTCGATCAGGTCGCGGAAGCCGAGCGTCTGGTACTCGTCGCCATAGGCGACCACGATGTCGAAGTAGGAGTTCACCACCGAGGCCTGATACTTGCTGGCGACCTGAAACGGCACCGGCCGGATGCCGTAGCGACCTGCGGCCTCTTCCTCCTGCTGCGGATCCTGATGGGGGTCGACGAACTCCACCCGCACGCGCTCCCCGCCGGCCACCGCGTACTCCTGCAGCAGGTCGCGCACCTGCGGCACCAGCGGGGCGAGCAGCGGGTGCGTGTTGGCGCTGAAGTAGCCGCGGATCAGCAGCGGCTCTTGTACCTGTCGCAGATAGGTTCGGGTCGCCTCCGACAGCGTGTAGAGGCGGCCGGCCGTCAGGTCAAGGCGGACGGCGTGCAGCGGATGCAGCCAGAAATTGGCCGCCAGCGCATTGGCGGCCAGCAACGCGGCGGCGAGCGTATAGCGCCGGTGCTCGGCCGTCGGCGGGTTGCCGGCCCAGCGCAGGCGGGCGAGCGACCAGCGGTTCAGGATCAGGAACAGCGCGGCGAGCGAGAGGTAATAGTAGAGATCGCGCAGGTCGAGCACACCGCGCGTGATGGCCTCGAAACGCGCCCCGGTGCCCAGCAGCCGCAGCCATTCGCCGACGCGGTAACCGAAGAAATCGGTCAGCGCCGGCGCGCCGATCAGGTACAGGCCGCCGGCAATTAAGGCGGTCAGGATCAGGCTGACGATCTGGTTGTCGGTACGCGAGGACACCCACAGGCCGATCGCGACGTAGGCCGAGGCGAGCGCCAGCGCCGCCACGTAGCCGCCGATCACCGGCCCCCAGTCCAGCGGACCGAGCGCGGCCACGGTCAGCGGCAGCGGCAGCGTCAGGGCCAGTGCGATTGCCACCAGCGCCAGCGCGCCGAGGAATTTGCCCAGCACCAGGGCCGTGGGTGAAACGGGGGCGGTCAGCAGCAGCTCCAGCGTGCCGGCGCGGCGCTCCTCGGCCCAGGCGCGCATCGTCAGCGCCGAAACCAGGAAGACCAGCAGCAACGGCATCCACTGGAACAGCGGACGGACGTCAGCGACGTTGCGGGCAAAGAATTTCTCGCCCCAGAAGAACGCGAACAACGTGACGGCGAGAAACGCGCCGAGGAACAGGAACGCCGCCGGCGAGGCGAAAAAACCGGCCAGCTCGCGGCGCGCGACGGTCGACACATCACGCCACATCGCGCGCCTCCCCGCCATCGACGCGATCCAGTTGCGCGAACAGCGTCTCCAGATCGCGCCGCTCGAAATGCAGCGCATGCAGGCCGAAGCCCGCCTGCAGCACCGCGCGGCTGACCGCCGGCGCGGCTTCGGCGGGCGCCTGCAGCGCGTAGTGATGGTGGCCGCCGCGCGCGCCCTCGTAGTGCACGGCCTGCACGCCGGGCACCTGTTGCAGTACCGGCCGCGCCGCCGCCTCCTCGCGGTCGAGCGTCACCAGCAGGCGCGCGTCGCGCTGCAGCTCGTCCATGCGGGCGTCCAGCGCCTTGCGGCCGGCGCGCAGGATGACGACCCGCTGGCAGACGGCCTGCACCTCCTGCAGGATGTGGGTGGAGACGATCACGGTGGCTTCCTGCGAAAGCTCGCGGATCAGCTCCCGCATGTGCAGGATCTGCGCCGGGTCGAGGCCGTTGGTCGGTTCGTCCAGGATCACGATGTCCGGTCCGTGCAGGATGGCCTGCGCCACGCCGACGCGCTGGCGGTAGCCGCGCGACAGCGTGTAAATGGGTGCGGTGGCGCGGTCGCGCAGGTCGGTGCGGCGCAGCGCGCGGGCCACGGCCTGCGCGCGTTGTGCCGGCGGCACGCCATGCAGCGCCGCCTGGTAGAGCAGGAAGTCGGCCACCGTCATCTCGGGCCACAGCGGGCAGTTCTCCGGCAGGTAGCCGATACGCGCCTGGATGCGGCGCGTGTCGCGGCCGATCTGCAGATCGTCGACGCGGATCGTGCCGGCGGTCGGCTCCAGATAGCCGGTGAGCATTTTCATCAGGGTGGTCTTGCCGGCTCCGTTGTGGCCGAGCAGACCCAGCACCTCTCCGCGGGCCACGGAGAAGCTCACGTCATCCACGGCGACGAAATCGCCATAGCGACGGGTCACGTGCGACAGCTCGATCATCGTTGCTCCGTGTCTGATGCTCGTCTTCGCGCGCGACCGCCGGCCGACCGCGTCGGACTGACCGGCGGGCCGCTCACACTGAATCGAAACCCTGGATGCGCGGTACGCGCGCCGCGCGGCGCACGATGGCTGAACATGCGTCGCGTGCCGAAACGAAAACGGACCGGCGGATGCTCAACGCGGGGCGCGATTCTAGAGCCTGTCGCAAAAGGGTCCGGCCGGCGCGGCATCCGGGGGGCCGGCGCGGTGCTTGTCGCCGCCCGCGCGGGCGGCTAGCGTCGCTGCCGAGCGAGCACGGCAGGCGCGAGGCGAAAATGGAGGAGCTGCGGGCGCGCATCCTGGATACCGCCCTGGCGCTGGGCGAGCGGCAGGGGTGGGACGCCGTGCATCTGCACGACGTCGCGCGCGCACTGGGCATCACGCTCGCGGACATCGAGCGTTACTACGCCAGCAAGGATGCGCTGGCCGAAGCCTGGTTCGACCGTGCCGATGCGGCGCTGCTGGCGGCACCCAACGTCCCCGGCTGGGCGGAACGGATGCCGCGCGAACGGGTGCGCGAGGCGATCCTCGCCTGGCTGCAGGCGCTCGCGCCGCACCGGCGCCTCACCGCCCAGATGCTGCGCTACAAGCTGCAACCGGAGCA
>JANWUU010000008.1 GCA_025057735.1 Burkholderiaceae bacterium | reverse complement strand
GAGCTTCAGCGCCCGCGCCGCCAGGGGCGCGGCCGGCAGGGCGAGCAGCGCGCGTCCCTCGTGCCAGACATTGAACTCCACCTGCGGGTGCGCTGCGGCGATCCGCTCGACCTGCGTCACGCAGTGCGCGAGCTCAGTGTTTTCCGCGCGCAGGAACTTGCGGCGCGCCGGCGTGCGGAAGAACAGCTCGGCCACCTCCACGCGCGTGCCGACTGCCCCCGCCGCCGGCTCGACCGCGCCGCTGTCGGCCTCGATGCGCCAGGCGTGCTCGGCCTGCGCCGTGCGCGAGACGATGGACAGATGCGCCACCGAGGCGATCGCCGCCAGCGCCTCGCCACGAAAGCCCAGCGTGGCCACCTGCTGCAGATCCGCAAGCGACGCGATCTTGCTCGTCGCATGACGCGCCAGCGCCAGTGGCAGGTCCTCACGGCCGATGCCGCAGCCGTCATCCGTGACGACGATGCGGCGGATGCCGCCGCCTTCTAGCCGCACGTCGATGCGCGTGGCGCCCGCGTCGAGCGCGTTCTCCAGCAGTTCCTTGACCACCGAGGCCGGCCGCTCGATCACTTCGCCGGCGGCGATCTGGCTGATCAGAGGATCGGGCAGGATGCGGATCGCGCGGCGGTCGGCCATGCGCCGATTATCCCGAATCGGGGAAACTCCGCAGGCGGGCCGCCGCCGCGCGGCGCTCCCGTATCATCGCGCGGCTGCTTCGCCGCGCGCCGCCGGCCGGCACAACGAACGACCACGAGGAACGCTTGGAAGGCATCAACTGGGCCGATCTGTTCAGCGCGATGGATCGGTTCCTCCTGTCGGTGGCCGGCCAGTACGGTGGCTGGGTCTACGCGACGCTGTTCCTGATCTTCTTCTCCGAAACCGGGCTGGTCTTTATGACCTTCCTGCCCGGCGATTCGCTGCTGTTCGTCGCCGGCGCGGTGGCTGCCACCGGCGTGATGGACCTGTGGGTGCTGATGCTGGTGATCTTCGTCGGCGCGGTCCTCGGCAACACCTGCAACTATTACATCGGCCGTTGGCTCGGCAACAAGGTCTACGACGGCACGATCAAATGGATCGACCCGGTGGCGCTGAAAAAGACGCACGATTTTTACGAGCGGCACGGGGGCAAGACGCTCGTGCTGGCGCGCTTCACGCCAGTGGTGCGGTCGTTCGCGCCGCTGGTGGCCGGCGCCGGCGCGATGGATTTCGGACGCTTCCAGTTCTTCAACGTCTTCGGCGCCGCGCTGTGGGTGGTGTCGCTGGTCGGCGGCGGCTACCTGTTCGGCAACGTGCCCTTCATCAAGGACAACCTCGGCATCATCCTGGTGGTGGGCATCGCTGCGGTCCTGGGGCCGCTTGCGCTCGGCGCAACCTGGCGCGCGCTGCAATTGTGGCGTGCGCGGGGCAAGCCGGCGCCGGTGCCGGTGCGCATACGCGACGAGTGACGCTCGCCGCGGCCGCCCCGCCGCGTTCTATCCCAGCGGCGAGCGGCTGCGCGGCGGGTTGTTCTGCAGGTAACGCTTGATGCCGCGCGCGATCGCGGCGGCCAGCTTCTCCTGGTAGGCCTCGTCCTGCAGCCGCCGCTCCTCCTCGGGGTTGGAGATAAAGGCGGTCTCCACCAAGATGGACGGGATGTCCGGCGCCTTCAGCACCGCGAAGCCGGCCTGCTCCACCCGCGGCTTGTGCAGATCGTTGACGCGCTCCAGTTCGCGCAGCACGGCGTGGCCGAAGCGCAGACTTTCGTTGATCTGCGCGGTGGTGGACAAATCGAGCAGCACGCGCGCCACGCCGACGTCGTGCGCCCCCAGGTTGACGCCGCCGATCAAATCGGCGTCGTTCTCGCGCCGCGCCAGCCAGGCCGCGGCGGCGCTGGTGGCGCCGCGTTCGGAGAGCGCGAAAACCGAGGAGCCGCGCGCATCGGGCCGCACCCACGCATCGGCGTGAATCGAGACGAACAGATCCGCCTGCACGCGGCGCGCCTTGGCCACGCGCGCCGCCAGCGGCACGAAGTAGTCGCCCTCGCGCGTCATCAAAACGCGCACGTTCGGCTCCGCCGTCAGCAGGCGCTGCAGGCGGCGCGCAATCGCCAGCGTGACGTCCTTCTCGCGCGCTCCGCCGCGACCCACCGCGCCGGGGTCCTCGCCGCCGTGGCCGGCGTCGATCGCCACCGTCCAGTAGCGCGCCACCTCCGGCTCGGCACGCCCCGGGCGCGGCGCCGCGCGGCGCTCTTCGGCTGCGCGTGGGTTCTCGTCCTGCGCGCGCAGCAGGGCGAGCAGCGGATCGGGCGCCTCTCGCGGGTGCAGGTCCAGCACCAGCCGGCGCTGGTACTGCCCGACCGCATCGAGCGCGAACACCTGCGGCGTGACCTCCGCCTTCAGCTCGATGACCAGACGCACCACGCGCGGGCGGTTCTGGCCGATGCGCACGCGCGCGATGTAGGGATCCTCGGCGTCGATCTTGCCGACCAGCTCCTTCAAGGTCGGTGTCAGCTCGATGCCCTCGATGTCCACGACCAGCCGCAGCGGGTCGCGCACAAGGAAGTGTGAGAAGCTCAACGGCGCGTCGTGCTCCAGGGTGACGCGCGTGTAGTCGCGCGCCGGCCACACCCGCACGTCCAGCAGCGTGGCCCCGCGCGCCAGCTGCAAGGGTCCGAGCGACAGGACCAGCGTGGCGCAGCCGCCGCGGATCAGCGCGCGCCGTCGGGCGCCTGGCCCTGTTCCCACGCTGCGCGAATGCGCTTCAGACATGCGCTGCCAAGCTCCGATGCTGCGGACAGCGTGCACAGTCGTCCGCTGTCCGCCACGCTCAAGGTCGTCTCCAGATCCGCAGGGGGCAGCAGAGGCGCCGCCCGTGCGGGCCATTCCACCGCACAGATTCGGCCGGGGCCGAACAGCTCGCGAAACCCCGACGCCGAAAACTCTGCCGGATCGCGGAAACGATAAAAATCAAAGTGATAGAAGTCTAAGCTCGAAACGACATAAGGTTCAAGCAGCGAAAAGGTCGGACTTTTGACCGGACCTTGGACGCCGAGACCGCGCAGGCAGGCACGCACGAGCGCCGTCTTGCCGGCGCCAAGATCGCCCGTCAATGTCCAGACGAAGCCGCGCTGCGCTATGGCCTGCCGCTCGGCCGACAGCGCCCGCGCAAGCGCCGCGCCGAAAGCGCCCGTTGCCGCCTCGTCGGCAAGGAAAACCGCGAACTTGCCCACCTAGAATGCCCGCATGCCGGATGCGCGCGACGATACCGGAGCCGACTATCGCGCCCTGGCCGCGTCGATCAAGGCCTGGGGGCATGCGCTCGGGTTCGGGGCGGTCGGTATCGCAGCGCTCGACGTCTCCTCGGCGGTACAGCATCTGCACCGCTGGCTGTCCGAGGGCTGGCATGGCGAGATGGACTACATGGCGCGCCATGCGCACCTGCGCGCCGACCCCGGCCAGCTACTGCCCGGGGCGCTGCGCGCGATCTGCGTGCGCATGGATTACCGGCCGCGCGGCGACACGGCACAGTGGCGGCGGCGCGAATGGGCAAGGCTTGCCGACGGGAATGCCGCCGTGGTCTCGATCTACGCACGCGGGCGCGACTATCACAAGGTGCTGCGCGACCGCTTGCAGAAACTCGCCGAGCGGATCGTGCAGGAAGTCGGCCCGTTCCGCTATCGCGTCTGCACCGACAGCGCGCCGGTGTTCGAAACGGAGCTCGCGCGGCAGGCGGGCCTCGGCTGGCGC
>JANWUU010000348.1 GCA_025057735.1 Burkholderiaceae bacterium | reverse complement strand
TTCCGCGCGCTGGTGATCTGGTCGCCGGACGATCCGTTCTCCGTCGGCGCCGATCTGAACGCGATGCTGCCGGTGTTCATGGCCGGCGGCGCCAAGGCGATCGGCGAGGAGGTGAAAAAGCTGCAAGGGATTTTCATGCGCCTGAAGTACGCGCAGGTGCCGGTGGTGGCGGCCGTCAGCGGCATGGCGCTCGGCGGCGGCTGCGAACTGGCGCTGCACTGCGCGAAGCGCGTGGCGGCGCTGGAGAGCTACATCGGCCTGGTGGAAGTCGGCGTCGGCCTGATCCCCGGCGCCGGTGGCTTGAAGGAAGGGGCGTTGCGGGCGGCGCGCGCCGCGCAGGCCGTCGGCGCGACCGACCTCGTGCCGTTCTTGCGCAACTGGTTCACGAACGCCGCCATGGCCAAGGTCGCCACCTCGGCGCACGAGGCCCGCCAGATGGGCTATCTGGTGCCCGGGGACACGATCGTGTTCAACCGCCACGAGCTGCTGTGGTGCGCGCTGACCGAGGCGTATGCGCTCGCCTCGGTCGGCTACCGGCCGCCGCTGGCGCCGCAGCGCTTCCCGGTGGCGGGCCGCAGCGGGCTGGCGACGATCAAGACGCAGCTCGTCAACATGCGCGACGGCGGCTTCATCAGCGCGCACGACTTCCATCTGGCGAGCGCGATCGCCGATGTGATGTGCGGCGGCGATGTCGAGCCGGGCAGCGTGGTCGACGAGCAGTGGATTCTCGATCTGGAGCGCAAGTATTTCACCGAGCTCGTCAACCACCCGAAGTCGCAGGAGCGCATGATGGGGATGATGCAGACCGGCAAACCGGTACGGAACTGAGCCCGAGACGCGAGCAAACGGAGCCCACGATGACCCGACAAGTACAGGACGCCTACATCGTCGCCGCCACCCGCACGCCGATCGGCAAGGCGCCGAAAGGCATGTTCCGCAACACGCGCCCGGATGACCTGCTGGTGGCCGCCATCCGCGGCGCGCTGGCGCAGGTACCGAACCTGGATCCGGCCGCCATCGAGGACGCGATCGTCGGCTGCGCGATGCCGGAAGCCGAGCAGGGGCTGAACGTGGCGCGCGTCGCCGTGCTGCTGGCAGGGCTGCCGCAGACGGTGGGCGGCGTCACGATCAACCGCTTCTGCGCCTCGGGGCTGACCGCGGTGCAGATGGCAGCCGACCGCATCCGCGTCGGCGAGGCCGACGTGATGATCGCTGGCGGCACCGAATCGATGAGCATGGTGCCGATGACCGGCAACAAGCCGTCGTTCAATGCGCGCATCTTCGAACGCGACGAGAACATCGGCATCGCCTACGGCATGGGGCTGACCGCCGAACGCGTGGCGGAGCGCTGGAAGGTGACGCGCGAAAGCCAGGACGAATTCGCGCTCGCCTCGCACCAAAAGGCGCTGGCCGCGCAGCAGGCCGGCGAGTTCCGCGACGAGACCACGCCGGTGGAGGTCGTCGAGAAAGTGCCGGACCTGGCGGCGCGCACGGTGGCGGTGCGCACGCGCCGGGCCGAGCGCGACGAAGGTCCGCGCGCCGACACCAGCCTGGAGGCGCTGGCGAAACTGAAGCCGGTTTTCGCCGCCAACGGCAGCGTGACCGCCGGCAACAGCTCGCAGACCTCCGATGGCGCCGGCTGCCTGATCCTGGCGAGCGAACGCGCCGTCAAACGGTTCAACCTGACGCCGCTGGCGCGTTTCGTGTCGTTTGCGATTCGCGGCGTGCCGCCGGAGATCATGGGCATCGGACCCAAAGAGGCGATTCCGGTTGCGCTGGCGCGCGCCGGTATCCGACAGGACGATCTGGACTGGATCGAGCTCAATGAGGCCTTCGCCGCCCAGGCGCTGGCGGTCATCAACGAGCTCGGCCTGGACAAGACCAAGGTCAACCCGCTGGGCGGCGCGATCGCGTTGGGCCATCCGCTCGGCGCGACCGGCGCGATCCGCTCCGCCACGCTCGTGCATGCACTGCGCCGCCGCAAGCTGAGGTATGGCATGGTCACGATGTGCGTCGGCACCGGCATGGGCGCGGCCGGCATTTTCGAACGCGTGTAAAGCGCCGATGCATCCACTCGACGCGGCGCTTGCGCTGCAAGCACTTGGCCCTGGGCGCTGGCGCGGCGCCGCTTTGCCCGCCTGGCAGAACATGGTGGGGCCCTTTGGCGGTATTACCGCAGCGCAGGCTTTAGCCGCCGTGATGCGCGACGCGCGGCGGCTGGGGGAGCCGGTTGCGCTGACGGTGAATTTCTGCGCCCCGCTTGCAGTGGGCGACTTCGACATCGAGGCGCAGCCGGTACGAACCAACCGATCGACGCAGCACTGGACCGTGGTGCTCTCGCAGGGTGGCGAGACGGTATTGACCGCCACCGCGATGACGGCCCTGCGTCGGCCGACCTTCAGCGCCGCCGAGGTGGCGCCACCGCCGGCGCCGCCACCGGCACACGTGGCGCCGCTGCCGCGACTGAACACGGTCGAATGGCTGAACCGCTACACCTTGCGCTATGTCAGCGGCGGTCTTGCGGCGCAGTGGGACGGCACCGACGGCGGCGACAGCCGCACCGTGCTGTGGGTGCAGGATGCGCCGCCGCGTCCGCTCGACTATGCCGCGCTGACCGCGATGGCCGATGTGTTTTATCCGCGCATCTGGCGCCGGCGCGCGCAGCGCGTG
>JANWUU010000324.1 GCA_025057735.1 Burkholderiaceae bacterium | reverse complement strand
ATCATGCGCGCGCCGGGCACCTCGCGGCCGCCGCAGTCGAACAGCACGATGCCGGGCGGGCCGAACAGGTTGAAGCGTTTCAGCAGGGCGCGGTCGGCCTCGGTGTTCTTCGTCACGTCGGCCTTCAGCAGCAGCATTTGCTGCATGCGCTGCGCCACGCGCTCGTCGCGGAAGGTGAAGCGCTCCATCTCGATGCAGCTCACGCACCAGTCGGCATAGAAATCCAGCAGCGCCGGCCGTCCGCGCGCGGCCGCGAGCGCCCGCTCCAGCTCCTCGACGCTTGCCACCTTGACCCAGCGCGGGCCGGCGTCGTCGCGCGCGGGCATGCTGCTGGCGCCGGCCGGCGGTGGGACGAGGTGCGCCAGCGGCTGCAGCACGTCGCGGCCGCCGGTGGCCACGCCGACGATCTGCACCGCGCCGCCCAGCAGCAGCAGCACACCCACCCCTTTGCCCAGCCGGCGCCAGCCGGAGGCACCGACCGGCAGCGGATCGACCGCGCCCAGATAGACCGCGCCGATCACCAGCAGCGCCGCCCACCCCAGCATCTGCCCCCAGGCCGGGATCACCGGCGCCACCATCCACAAGGCGGTCGCCAGCAGCAAAGCGCCGAAGAATGTCTTCACGCCTTCCATCCAGGCACCGGCGCGCGGCAGCAGCGAGCCGGCGCTCAGGCCGACCAGCAGCAGCGGCACGCTCATGCCGGCGGCGAGCGCGAACAGCGCGGCGCCGCCGATCAGCACGTCACGCGTCTGCGAGATGAACAGCAGCGTGCCCGCCAGCGGCGCGGCCACGCAGGGGCCGACGACCAGGGCCGAGATCGCCCCCATCGCGAACACGCCGGCGTAGGTGCCGCCGCGGCGCGCGTTCGACGCGTTCGCCAGACGCGCCTGCCAGGCGGCCGGCAACTGCAGCTCGTAGAAGCCGAACATCGACAGCGCCAGCAGCACCAGCAGCACTGCGAAGGCGCCCAGCACCGCGGGCGTCTGCAGCGCCGCCGCCAGTCCCTCGCCGGCCAGCCCTGCCGCCACCCCGAGCGCGGTGTAGACGAGCGCCATGCCGAGCGAGTACGCGAGCGCGAGCGCGAATCCGCGCGCGCGCGTCATCGCGCCCTGCTGGCCGACGATGATCGAGGACAGGATCGGCACCATCGGCAGCACGCACGGGGTGAAGGACAGCAGCACCCCGAGCAGCAGGAACAGCGGCAGCACCGCCCACAGCGAGCGCGAGCGCAGCGCCTGCTCGATGCGGGCGGTCTCGTCGCCGGTGGTCACGCCGCTGACGCCGCCGGCTTCGCCGGCCACCGCGGCCAGCGTCAGGCGCGCCTGCTGTTCGGTCGGCGGGTAGCACAGGCCGCGGTCGGCGCAGCCCTGGCTCCTGGCGGTCAGCAGCAGCTCGCCGCCGGCAAACGCCGTCAGCGGCACGCGGACCACGAGTTCGCCGCGATGCGTCTCGACCTCTTTGCCGAAGTTCTCGTCGAACTTGACCGTCCCGCGCGGCATCTGCGGGGCGCCCAGCCGCGCGCCGTCGGCGGCGAACGCGATGCGGTCGTGATACAGGTAGTAGCCGTCGGCGATCGTCCAGCGCGCCTCGACGGTGCGGGCGTCGAGCACGCGCGCCGAGAACGCGAACGCCTGGTCGTAGTCGAGGAAGCCGTCGGAGGCGGCGCGTGCGCCGCCGGCGGCCGCCAGCGCGAGCAGCGCGGCCAGCAGGCGCCGCAGGAATGCGCGCGCGGCGTGCGACATCGCTCAGAATTTGTAGGTGACGCCCACCTGCAGCATGTGGGCGGAAAACGGCTCCAGGCCTGGGCTGCCCTTGCCGCCGAGCCGCCAGTCGCCGCGCTGCTCGTAGTAGTCGTAGCGCGCGTCGGCCGCGAACTGACGCCCGAAACTGCGCGCCACCTTCAGCCCGACGGTGACCGCGCCGAACGCCGACAGGCGGTGATCGGCCGACGAGAAGCGCGGCGGGTTGGCGGTGTAGCCGGGCGGGAAAGGCGCGCCCAGCACCGGGTCGTAGACGGGATCGAAATAAAAGAACGCCGCGCTCTGCGAGTGGTAGCGCAGCGCGGGCGTCAGGGTCCAGGGGCCGACGCTCTGCGCCCAGTCCAGCGTGAACGTGTGGGCGCGGATCTCGAAGGTATCGCGGTAGTAGCGATACGAGGTGCGCGCCACGGCATTGGCGCCCGGGAAGGCGCGGTTGTACTGGCCGAGCAGCGCGGTGGCATCGCGCTCGCGCGGCCGCACGTCCAGCACCTTGTACGGATCGGAATAGAAGCCGCGCCCGCGCGAATGGGTAAGGTTGACCTTGGCGATGGCGACCGGCGACAGCACCTGCGTGACGCCGAGCAGGAAGTCGTTGACGCGTTTTTTCTCGCCGACCACCGCCCCGCCGGTCGAGTCGATGCGATCGGAGGTGGCGCCGGCACCGAGCGCGAACACCGTGTTGTTGTCGTCCGTGGCCAGGCGCAGATCGACGCTGCCGGCGACCGACTTGTAATCGTCTTCGGTGGAAAAAGCCGCGCCGAGCCCGAGGGCGGCGCGGCGGAAGTAGCGCGTGATTTTCAGATCGCCGGCGGTGCGCTTGTCCTCCATGCGCGAGGCGCTGGAGACGGCCGAGTGGTAGCGCGGGGTGGCGCCGGAGACGCCGTCGTAGACGAGCGAGCCCTCCAGCGACCAGTTCGATCCCATCGGCAGCAGCGTGTAGAGCGAGGGGCTGAGCACCTGGATGCGGTCCAGGCTCGGCTGCTGGTCCTTGTAATACAGATACTTGAACGCCAGGACGCCCTCGGTCGGCGCGCCCTCGGCGGCTGCGATCCCCGGCAGTACCAGCGCCGCCGCCAACACGGACCCGCGCGGCGCGCCGGGCAGGCCCTGTTCATGTCGTTCCATCGCACCCTCGCTGCGCGTCGGCCCGCTCAGTTGCAGCCGCAACCGCCGCCGCCGACACCATAGCCGCCGCTGGCGTTCTCTTTGGAAAAATAAATGTGCTGCTGGTAGCGCGACTCCAGCGGGTCGGGGTCGAAGGCCATCTGCGGTTTGGCGAGTTCGCCCTTCTGCCAGGGCTTGACGTCCGCGCAGGCGGCAGCCGCCATCACGGCGGCGGCGGCGAGCACGCGCGCAAGCCCGGTTGCGCAACGCTTGGGGTTCATGCGCCCCATGCTACTTCAGGCCCAACGCCTGGCGGATCTGCGCCTCCAGCGCAGCTTTCTCTTCGGGGCGAAAGCCGACGTGCGTGGCGAGCACCTTGCCGTCGCGGCCGATCAGATAGGACGTCGGCATGCCCTTGGCGGCATACCGGGCCGGGGTGTCGCCTTTCGGGTCGAAGGCGATCGTGAACTGCGCCGGTACCTCCTTCAGGAACGCCTCGGCGTCGCTGCGCTTGGCATCCACGTTGACGCCGACCACCGTGAGCCCCTGCGCACCGTACTTGGCCTGCATCTCGTTGAGCCAAGGAAACGACTGCCGGCACGGCCCGCACCAAGAGGCCCAGATGTCGAGATAGACGACCTTCCCGCGCAGTGCGGACAGCTTAACCGCGCCGCTGCTGCCGGGCAGGTCGAACTCCGGCGCGGCGCCGCCGATCTGGACGGCGGCCACCGGCAGGGATAGCGCCAGCAGTGCGCCGGCGACGAGGGAACGCAGGGTCATCGCAAACACTCCTTCGGGTACCGAAACGCGATCAGCGCCGCCGCCGGCGCGCCAGCGCGAGCAACGCGACGGACAGCATGGCGAGCAGCAGCGGGTCGAACAACTGGTCGGGCGCGCCGGCCGAGCAGCCGCCGTAGCCGAGGTTCGACGGCGCGGCGCCGGCGTTGCCGCCGGCGGCCGGCGTGGCCTGCGCGCTCAGGCTGACGCGCGCCGGCGTGGTCACGGCGCTGCTGCGGATTTCCAGTTCCCCGCTGGCGGCGCCGGCGGCGCGCGCTTCGAAGACGACGTACTGGTTGCACGACTGGCCGCCGGCGAGCGCAAACGGCGGTGTCGCGCACGCATTGGCACCGCCGCCGAGCGCAAACGGCCCGCGCACGGTCACCGCGTCGATCGTCAGCGCATCGACGCCGTCGTTGCGCAGGGTGACCATCGCCGGCGTCGAGCGCGCGCCCACGGCGGCCTGCAGCGAGGCCGCGGCGGGGCTGACCGCGATCGCGGCCTGCAAACCGTTGCCGGCGAGCGCCAGCGTCTGCGCGCCATTGGCGGCGTTGGAGGCGACGGTCAGCGTGGCGCTGCGGGCGCCGCGCGCCGTCGGGGCGAAGGCGATCTGCAGCGTGCAACTCGCGCCGGCGGCGACGCTGCCGCCGTTGGCGCAGGTGCCAGCGCGCGTGAAATCGGCGGCGGCCGCGCCGCCCAACGTGATCGTGTTCAGCGCCAGCGCCGCCTGCCCGGTGTTGGTCAGCGTCACCGTCTGCGCAGCACTGGTCGCGCCGATCGCCACGTTGCCAAAGGTCAGCGACGCCGCCGACAGGCTCGCCGCCGGCTGCGGCGCCGCGGTGCCGGTGCCGTTGAGCGCCACCGTGGCCGGGCTGCCGGCCGCGCCGTGCGCGATCGACAGCGTGGCGCTGCGCGCGCCGGTGGCCGCCGGCGTGAAGGTCACCCGCACCACGCAACTCGCGCCGCCGGCGAGGCTGGCACCCGCGGCGCAGGTGGTGCCGCCGGCGAGCGCGAACTCGGCGGCGTTGGCGCCGCCGAGCGTCACGCCAGTCAGCGCGAGCGGCATGCCGCCGCTGTTGGTGAGCGTCACCGTCTGCGCGGCGGACGTCGTGTTCACCGTCTGCGTGAACGCGAGCGCGGCGGGCGCCACGCTGGCACTGGCCGGCGCCGCCTGCGCGGTACCGGACAGCGCCACCGTGCTCGGGCTGCCGGCGGCGTTGTGCGCGATCGACAACGTGGCGCTGCGCGCGCCGGCCGCGGTCGGGGCGAAGGCGATCTGCACCGTGCAGTTGCCGCCGGGGGCCACCGTGCCACCGGCCGCACAGGTGCCGGCGCGCGTGAAGTCGCCGGCATGGGCGCCGCCCAGCGTCAGGGCGGTCAGCGAAAGCGGCGCGATGCCGGTGTTGCTGACCGTCACCGTCTGCGCCGCGCTGGTCGTGCCGACGGTCTGCGCGGCGAAGGTGAGCGTCGTCGCCGACAGCGCGATGGCCGGTGTGCCGTCGCCCGCGGCGGGGTTGGCGATGTAGGCGGCGATGTCCGCCGCGTCCTGCGCGTTGACGTAGGCGGACAGGAACCCCATGCCGCCCTTGTTGGTCGCGATCGCGCTCTGGATGACCGCGGCGCTGGTGCCGCGGCTGATGTTATTGATGCGCGCGGCGGGGAAACCGTTGTGACAGCCGGTGCTGCCGCAACTGAGCGGCGCGCCGTTGGTATTGAAATAAAGCGCCTTGCCGCGCACGGCGTTCTGCGCAGAGGCGCTCGCGGCCGCCGCCAGCAGCGCGGCGGCCGCGAGCGCGCGCAACGCAAGGACGACGGGTTTCATAGCGACGTCACGCAAGCCAGCCAGACGGCATTGAACAGGGCGTGCAGCGCGATGCACGGCGCGAGCGATCGCGTGCGCTCGTAGACGAAGCCGAGCGCCAGCGCGGGCGCGATCACGGCCGCCGCATGCGCCGGCGGGGCGTACAGCAGGTGCGCCGCGCCGAACGCAAGGGCGGTCACGGCATTCGCCCAGAAGAGCGCCAGGTCGCGCGCCTGCGACCAGGCAAGCAGGGCCCGCTGCAGCACGCCGCGGAAAAAGACCTCCTCGGCCACCGGCGCGAGCAGCAGCAGTTTGATTGCCACCGCGGGCAGCGGCGCCTGCGGCCCGGAGAGGACGGCGAAGGCCGCCGCCAGCACGGGCGGGACCGCCACGAGCGCGAGCGGGCCGCGCCGCGCAAGCGGCAAGGTCACGATAGCTGGCCATGGGCGGCGGGCGGTCTGCACGGCCGCCAATGGTGGCGAAATCGCGCGCGGCGGTCTTCCGCCACATCGCCTAACCCGCCGCCCGTTGTGGGGAGGCGGCGGATCGGCCGAACGGTGGAGCCGCCGCGGCCGACGCGCGCGGCGGCGCAACCTCAGCGCCGGAAGGCGACGACTTTCTGCTGCTGCTCGCCCAGCCCGTCGATGCCCAGCCGCATCACGTCGCCGCGCTTCAGATAACGCGGCGGTTTCATCCCGAGGCCCACGCCGGGCGGCGTGCCGGTGGTGATCAGATCGCCCGGCAGCAGGGTCATGAAGCGGCTCACGTAGCTCACGAGGGTGGCGACGTCGAAGATCATCGTCTTCGTGTTGCCGGTCTGCATGCGCTGGCCGTTGACCTCGAGCCA
>JANWUU010000284.1 GCA_025057735.1 Burkholderiaceae bacterium | reverse complement strand
CCTTGAGCGCTGAGCGCGAGCGCAAATCCTCGATGCGTCATCCCAAGCGCTATTTCGCTCGGCTGCACTATGGGCTGCTCTTCGCGGGGCGCCGGCTGGCGGTTGCGCGCAGGCACCAAACGATCGAGCAAGCGGCGTCGCGCCGCGTCTGCGGGCTGCGGACATTGGCGCAACGCCAGGCGCCGTGGTCAATGCCTGTGGCGGGGGAGCGCAGCACGCCCCGCCCTCACCACAAGGGCGCGCGGTGGCGATGCTTCAGAGCGGCCGGATGACGGTCGGGTCCGGCCGTTCGAGCCAGCGCGCGACCTCCTCGGCGAAGCGCTGGCATTCGTCGATGGCGCGGCGCCAGTCGCGCTGGCGGCGGTCGTCGTCGCGGCCGTAGCGGTAGAAGTCGTTGCGGTCGGGCAGTTTGCGGTTGGGCAGGCGCTGCAGGAGCGCGGGCGAGGGGCTGATTAAAAGGACATTTTCCAGCCACGGATGTGCGCGCGGGCGGGCGCGCCACGGCAGGAACTTGTCCAGCCAGCCGGGCGTGACGTAGGGCGCGAAATGCGGATACAGCACCAACCCGGGCAGTTCGCGGTACGGCAGCAGCAGGTGGTAGTCGATCAGCCCGCCGTCCCAGTAGTCGCCGGCAGGCGCGCCGGCCGGATTGCGCACGGGCTCGCACAACAGCGGAATCGAGCCGGAGGCCATCAGCGCGTCCTCGAGGTTGGCGGCGGTCAGCGGCGCGCGATGCAGGCCGAAGGCGTCGAAGGCGCGCGCCGGGAAACGCGCGTCGTGGGCGGTGAAGACGATGCGCTGCAGGTGACGGGCGAGCCGCGCGCGGCTCCACGCATTGGATGCGGCGGCGCGCGCGAAGGCAGCTCGGGAGTTGCGGCCATGCAGGGCGCCGCGGGCGCGTGCGGTGAGCACGCTCAGGGCCATGTCCTGGCGCAGCGTGTGCGTGCCGCCATCGCCGATGACCTTGCGCACGAAGCGCCGCATCTCGGCCGCGACCTGCGCGGGCGTGGGCTGCGGCGGGAAGCGCTGCGCGAGGTAGCCCTCGGCCAGGCGGTCGAGCGCGGCCGCCGCATCGGTCTGCGCGCAGGCGTACAGGCGCCAGGCGCCGATGGACGCGCCGATCAGTTCGAGCCGCGGGGTCTGGCGCAGCCAGTATCCGAACAGCCATTTGTCGAGCGGCACGAGCGCCAGGCCTTTCGGACCGCCGGCGGCAGCAGGGATGCAGGCAATGTCGTGCGGCCTCAGTCCCTGCGCGCGCAGGTGCGCGGCGGCGCGCGCACCGGCGTGCACGACGAACAAGGCGGCGTCGCTCATACGGCCGGCGGCCGGTGCAGCTTCATCATGGCGCGCTCGAACTGGCCGCCGATAAGCTGCGGCAGAACGTCGAGCGCGCGTCCGATGGCTCCCTCGATCGCCTGCGCGTGCTCGGCGCTGGGCGGATGCAGCACGAAGTCGGCGACCTCCTGCGTCAGTTGCAGCGTACGCGGATGACCGACACCGAGGCGCAGACGCCAGTACTCGGGCGTGCCGAGCCGGGCCTGGATGTCTTTTAGGCCATTGTGTCCGGCGTTGCCGCCGCCGCGCTTCAGCCGCACGGCGCCGGGCGGCAGATCGACTTCGTCGTGCACGACCAGGATTTCCGGCGGGGCGATCCGGTAGTAGGCGGCGAGGGCGGCCACCGCCAGGCCGGAGCGGTTCATGTAGGTGGTGGGCTTCAGCAGCCACAGCTCGTGCGCGTGCTCGCGCAGGCGGGCGACGTCGCCGTGAAACTTGCGCTCGTGCGCGAAGCTGGCGCGCGCGGCGCGGGCGACGGCATCGACGAACCAGAAACCGGCGTTGTGGCGCGTGCGCTCGTACTCGGGGCCGACGTTGCCGAGGCCGACGATCAGGCGGATGCCGCTGGCGGTTGCGTCCTGCACGGGTCAGTGAACAAACAAAAAGCCCGCCGGTGACGACACCGGCGGGCCGCATTGTGGCGCAGCGGGGCTATTTCTTTTTCTTGTCCTTGTCGGCGGGCTTTTTCTCGGCTGCCGGCGCCGGGGCGGCCGCTGGCGCTTTCTGCGCCGTGGCGGGCACCTCGGCGGCCGGCACCGGCGCGGCCGCTTCGGCTTCGGCCTGCGCGCCCGGGATCGTCACCGAGACGACCACCGGGTTCTCCTTGCCCCGCAGCACGGGCTTGACGCCCGGCGGCAGCTTGAGATCCAGTACCTTGATGGTGTCGGTGGCGCGCAGCTGCGACAGATCGACCTCGATGAATTCGGGCAGGTCCTTCGGCAGGCAGGCGATGTCCAGTTCGTTCAGCACGTGACCCACCACCGCGCCGGCCTCCTTGACCGCCGGCGAGCTTTCCTGCCCGACGAAGTGCAGCGGCACGCGCATGTGGATCGGCTGATCGGCGGCGACGCGCTGGAAATCCACGTGCAGGACCTGCGCTTTGTACGGGTGCATCTGGAAATCGCGCAGCAGCACTTGTTCGGGGCGGCCGTCGAGCTCCATGTCCAGGATGGAGGCGTGGAACTTCTCCTTGCGCAGCGCGTGGAACAGCGCGTTGTGGTCGACCTCGATGTTCACCGGCGGCTGGCTGCCGCCGTAGAGGATTCCCGGCACCTTGCCGGCGCGGCGCAGGCGGCGGCTCGCACCCGTGCCCTGCGCGGCTCTGGTATTGGCGATGACTTTCATGACGTTCTCCTGAAAACGCCGCGGGCCGCGACCAGCCACGACGGCGGGTTGCTCATTCGATGAACAGGCTGCTCACCGAATCCTCGCGCGAGATGCGCGAAATCGTCTCGCCCAGCAGCGCGGCGCACGACAGCTGCCGGATCTTCGGGCAGGCCTCGGCCGCCGGCGACAGCGGGATGGAGTCGGTCACCACGACCTCGTCGAGCACCGAGTTGGCGATGCGCTCGACCGCATTGCCCGACAGCACCGGGTGCGTGCAGTAGGCGAGCACGCGGCGCGCGCCGCGCTCGCGCAGCGCGGCGGCGGCCTGGCACAGCGTGTTGGCGGTGTCGACCATGTCGTCCATGATCACGCAGGTGCGGCCCTCGACCTCGCCGATGATGTGCATCACCTCGGCGGTATTCGGCCGCGGCCGGCGCTTGTCGATGATGGCCAGGTCGGCATCCATGCGCTTGGCGATCGCCCGCGCCCGCACCACGCCGCCGACGTCCGGCGAGACCACCAGCAGGTCGCTGTAGTCGTGCTTCCACAGGTCGCCGAGCAGAATCGGGCTGGCGTAAATGTTGTCCACCGGGATGTCGAAGAAGCCCTGGATCTGGTCGGCGTGCAGGTCCATGGTCAGCACGCGGTTCACGCCCGCCGCTTGCAGCATGTTGGCCACCACCTTGGCGCTGATCGCCACCCGCGCCGAGCGCGGCCGGCGGTCCTGCCGCGCGTACCCGAAGTAGGGAATCGCCGCCGTGATGCGTCCGGCGGAGGCGCGCTTGAGCGCATCCACCATCAGCAGCAGCTCCATGAGGTTGTCGTTGGTCGGTGCGCAGGTCGGCTGCAGCACGAAGACGTCGCGGCCGCGCACGTTCTCGTTGATCTCGACCATCACCTCGCCGTCGGAGAAGCGCGAGACCACCGCGCGTCCCAGGGGGATGTTCAGGTGCTGCACGACCGCCTGCGCCAGCTTCGGGTTGGCGTTGCCGGTGAACACCATCAGGTTGTCGGGGACCATCGGCACCATCGTCGTTTGACCTGCCCCGATCGCGTGCGTGTGGCGGTTCACAAAAAACGCGCCGGGAAACACGGCGTGCGTCCCGGCGTCCTGGCGTCAAATGGCTGGGGAGGAAGGATTCGAACCCTCGAATGCCGGAATCAAAATCCGGTGCCTTAACCAGCTTGGCGACTCCCCAGCGCGGAAACCTGCACCGCGGGCGCGGCCGCTGGCCGCCGCGCCGAGTTCTTTTACCACACCGCGAGCGGATGCGCGGACAGCCCCCGCACCGTCCGGCAGGACCAGCCCGGCGGCAGCGCCGACCGCACGCGCTGCGCCTGCGACTCGTCGTCCAATGCCACGAAGACCGCAGAGCCGGAACCCGTCATGCGCGCCGGGCCAATGGCCCGCAGGTGTGCCAGCGCGCGTTCGATCTCCGGGTACCGGCGACAGGCTACGGCCTCGAGGTCGTTGGCCCCGTACGCCGCGCGGGAGATGTCGTCCATCGCCGCGGAAAGGGCCGCGATTATCTGCGGTTTCGTGTCACGGGTCAAACCCGGATCGCCGAAGATCTCCGCCGTGGATACGGACACGTCTGGGCAGACGATCAGGTAGCGGCGCGTCGGTACCGGCAGCGGCGTGACGCGCTCGCCGATGCCCTCGACCAGCGCCGGCCCGGGGCCGAGAAAAAATGGTACGTCCGCACCCAGTTCGAGGGCGAGGGCGGCCAGGCGCGCGCGCGGCCAGTCGAGCGCCCACAGGCGGTTGAGCGCGAGCAGCGTGGTGGCGGCGTCGGAGGACCCGCCGCCCATGCCGCTGCCGGCGGGGATGCGTTTCTGCACGTGGATGTCGGCGCCGAAGGCGGTGCCGCTACGCTGCTGCAGCAGGCGCGCGGCCCGCAGCGCCAGATCGCGCGCGGGGTCGCCGACGACGTCGCCGCTGCGGGCGATCTGGCCATCGTCGCGGCGCTCGAAGTCCAGCAGGTCGGCGAGATCCACCGGCACCATCACCGATTGCAGTTCGTGATAGCCGTCGGCGCGCCGCCCCAGCACATGCAGGAAGAGGTTCAGCTTGGCGGGCGCCGGAAGGCCGAGGAACAGTCGCGTCATGGGAGGG
>JANWUU010000227.1 GCA_025057735.1 Burkholderiaceae bacterium | reverse complement strand
GTCCAACGCGCACGGCCCGAACGAGTTCCTGCACATCGGCTACGCGAAGCGGCTGACCGCGGCGGTGGCGGCGATCCTGCCCGCCGTTTCGTGAGCGTCCCGCCCGACCAGCTCGAGTTTTCGCTGTCGGCGCGCGCGCTCGAGATCGCGCGCCGGCGGCCGTGGACGACGGCGGCCGCCTTCGCGCTGTTGGTGGGGGCCGCCGCGTGGATCTACGTGGGCGTACGCAACGCACTGGTGGCGATCACCGTCAGCCACCTGCAGGCACTGCTCGACACCGAGGTCGCCGCGCTCGATCTGTGGGTGCGCGAAAAGCAACTGAACGCGGAGCGCTGGGCGCGCGAGCCGCGCCTGCGCGCCGCCGCGCGGACGTTGCTGCACGAGGAGGCCGCCTGCCGCGGACCGGCGCGGCAGCAGTTGGTGGCGGCGCTCGACGCGCTCCTGGGGCCGGAAACCGCGCCGGCCGCGTTGCTGGTCGGCCGCGACGGCCGGGTGGTGGCCGCACGCCAGGCGCGGGACTGCGGCCGCGCGCTCGCACCCGCGCTGGCCCGGCCGCTGGCCGAGGCGCTGCGCGGCGCGCCGTCCTTTACCGGCCCGCTGCGCGAGGAGCCGCAGGAGACCGGCGGGGCAGCGGCGCGGCCGCTGGTCTGGGTCGCCGCCCCGGTGCGCGACGACGATGACACGCCGGCCGGCGCGCTGTTCATCGGCAAATACGCCGACGACCGCTTCTCCGCCGTCTTCGCCGCGGCCCGCTTGGGCGAAAGCGGCGAGGCTTACGCCTTCGACCTAGCCGGCCGCATGCTGTCGAAGAGCCGCTTTCGCACGCGGTTGGTCGATGCGGGACGCATCGCACCGCACGAAAGTGAAATTCTGGCGCTGGCGCTGCGCGATCCCGAGTCTCCCGAGGGGGCACTCACCGCGCTTGTGCAGGCCGCCATCGCGGCGCGCAGCGCGACACCCCCGAGCGCAGACCGCGGCGAGATGACCGCAGCCTACAACAATTACGTGGGCGTGCGCGTGGTCGGCGCCTGGCGCTGGCTGCCGCAGTACGGCTTCGGCGTCGCCGTCGAGGTCGCCGAGGCCGAGGCGTACGCGCCGCTGGCGCGGCTGCAGCGCGCCTTTCTGGCGGTGCTGCTGGCCGCGGGGGCGGCGCTGCTGTTCCTGCTGGTGGCGCTGGCGCGCATCGTCCGATTGCGGCGCGCCGTCCGCGAGGCGCAGCGGGTCGGCAACTACGAACTGCTGGAAGAGGTCGGTCACGGGGGCATGGCGCGCGTGTACCGCGCGCGGCACCGCCTGCTGAAGCGGCCCACGGCCGTGAAGATCATCGAGCTGGCCGTGACCAACGACGAGATGCTGGCGCGCTTTGACCGCGAGGTGAAACTGGCTAGCCAGCTGATGCATCCGAACACGGTAGAGGTGTTCGACTACGGTCGCACGCCGCAGGGGCAACCCTTTTATGCGATGGAGTACCTCGACGGCCTGACGTTGCAACAACTGGTGGAGGCCCACGGGCCACTGCCGCCGGCGCGGGTGGCGCACGTGCTGCGCGGCATCGCCGGCTCGCTGTCCGAGGCGCATGCGCTCGGCCTCGTGCACCGGGACATCAAGCCGGCCAACGTGATGCTCTGCCGGCGCGGCGGCGAATACGACGTGGTTAAGGTCCTGGATTTCGGCTTAGTCAAGGACATCCGCACCGAGGCTACGCGCGACCTGACCCGAGCACTCAAGGTGCTGGGCACGCCGGCCTACATGGCGCCGGAGCGCATCGAGAACGCCGCCAGCGCCGACCCGCGGTCGGACTTGTACGCGCTGGGGGCGGTCGGCTACTTCCTGCTGGCCGGCGCGCCGCCCTTCGCCGCCGACAACGATCTGGCGCTTGCTTACCAAGTCGTGCATAAGGCGCCGCCGCCGCTGCCGCCGGAGCGTGCGGTGCCGGAGGAACTGGCGGACCTGATTTTCACTTGCTTAGCCAAGGACCCGGCGCAGCGGCCGCAGTTTGCCGCCGACCTGATTGAGGCGCTCGACTTTATCCTGCTGCGCCATCCCTGGCCGGCAGCGGCCGCGCGCGCCTGGTGGGAGGCGCGGGCGGTTGCCAGCACCGGCACCGGCGCGCGGTAGGGCGCTGCCGTTGCTCAATTGGCCTGTGCTTTTTGAGTGAGGGTGCGGTACAGAAGGTCGCGCGGCAGGCCAGTGGCCTGCGCGGCGACCGCTGCCGCCCGTGCCGGTGGCAGCGCCTGCGCCAGCGCCACCAACCAACGTCGCGTGCTGGGATCCAGCGAGGGCGCGACTTCGGCAGGCGCCCCTTCGACCAGCAGCACATATTCACCGCGCGGGGCGTGCCGCTCGGCAAAATCGGGTAAGGCAGCGGCCGTCAGCTGCTCGATGCGCTCGAATTTTTTCGTCAGTTCGCGCGCAATCAGCACGCGGCGCTCAGCCGGCAGCACCGCTGCTAGCGCGCTCAAGGTGGCGCGTAGCCGGTGCGGCGCCTCAAACAACACGGTGGCATCGACGTCGGCGGCAATCGCCGCCAGCGCTCGGTCGCGTTCGCGCGGGGATGCGGGCAAAAAGCCGATAAAGCGCACCGCGCCATGTTCGAGCCCTGCCACCGACAGCACCGCGGTTAGGCTGCTTGGCCCCGGCACGGGCACGACCGCATGACCAGCCGCGCGCGCAGTCCGTACGATGCGCGCGCCGGGATCCGAGATCGCCGGCGTGCCGGCATCGCTGACGAGCGCCACGCGGCAGCCGGCTGCCAGCAACGCGACGATGCGCTCGATGACGCCGCGCTCGTTGTGCGCGTGCGCGGCGAGTAATCCGTGCGTCGGAATAGGGATGCGATAACGCGCCAGCAGTTGTCGCGTCTGCCGCGTGTCCTCAGCGGCGATCGCATCCACATGCGATAGCACCCACAGCGCACGCAACGTAACGTCGGCCAGGTTACCGATCGGAGTAGCCACTACATACAATGCCGCCGGGGCGAGCACTTGCGCCGCCACGCCGCTGGCGGCAATCAATGCATCGCTGCGCCAGTTGTCTGCGTCTTGCATGAATCTGTGCCTGCCGTCTTCTGTAAGCGTTTGCCTTGCCGCATTGTGTGCTTGCGCCCAGACGCCGGCAAACACACCGCCGCCGGCGCCAACGGCGAGCACGCGCAGCGTTGAGTCGGCGCCGGCTGGCCAGGTGAAAGCGGCGCCGCGCCTGATGTCGGCCTCGGCGCCGAGCTTGCCCACGCAGTCGCCGCTGCCCGTGGTGCTCGTGTTGCCAGCCCCAAATACGCCGTTTGCGCGCGCCGCCGACGCCGTGCAGGAGGGCTTCTTCGCCGCCCATCGCACAGCGCCGGCGCCGGTGTCTATCCAAGTGATTCGGATCGAGGACGATGCGGCGCACCTGCGCAGCGCGCTGGCCGGCGCAGCCCAACGGGGTGCGCGACTTGCCATCGGGCCTCTGACCCGTTCATTGGCCAATTCCCTCGGCGAAGGCCGCGTCAGCGCGCCGCTGCCGATCGTGACGCTGAATCTGCCGGAGCAGGACGCGGCGCTTGCCCCCGATACGCTTGCCTTCGGGTTAGCGATCGAGACGGAAGCGCGCCACGCCGTAGCGCTGGCGGTGCGCGAGCTGCCGCCGGCACGCTCCGGCGCAGCGGCGCGATTTTTGCTGCTGACCGGCGAGTCGGCGCTGGCGCGTCGGATGACCGTGGCCTTTCAGCAGGCGTTGCGCGAGCACGGCGAACGCGCGGTGGCGCTGCAGGTTAAAGTCGGCTATGGCGTCTTGCAGACGCTGGAGCAGCAGCTGGCGCAACTGCAGGTCGAAGCGGTGCTCGCGGCGCTGGATGCCCGCGAGGCAGCCTTTCTGCGCCCACGGCTGCCGCCGCAGTTACCGATGTATGCAACCTCCCAGGTGAATCTCGGTGAGGCGGCGGGCAGCCTGCTGGCCGCCGAGCTGCAGGGGGTGCGATTCGTGGATATGCCGTGGCTGCTGGCGCCTGAGCATCCCGCGGTGGCGATTTATCCGCGTCCGAAAGCTGCGCTGTCGGCGGAGCTGCAGCGGCTGTACGCGCTCGGCATTGATGCTTATCGGTTGATGGCCGAATGGCTGCAGGGTCGCCGCGCCTTCGAGCTGGACGGCGTCACCGGCTGGCTGCGCGTGCAGCGCGAGCGCTCGCCCCGCGTGGAACGGCAGCCGATGGCGGCGGTGTTTCGCGACGGCCGCCCGCAGCGGCTGGAGGGCCCACGATGAGCTATCTTCGCCGGCGCGCCAGCGGCGTGCGCACGCCAAAGCAACGCGCAGGCGCAGCAGCCGAGGACGCTGCCTGCGTGTATCTGCAGGCGCATGGTTGCCGCGTGCTAGCGCGCAACGTGCGCTTTCCCGAGGGGGAGCTCGACATTGTCGCTGACGATTGCGGTACGCTGGTGTTTGTCGAGGTGCGGCTGCGCACACGGGAGGACTTCGGCGGTGGGGCTGCCAGCGTGGATATGCGCAAGCAGCGGCGGCTGATGCGCGCAGCGCAGCGTTATCTTTCGCAGCTGCACGCAGCACAGCGCACGGTGCCGCCGTGCCGGTTTGACGTTATCACCGCGGATGCGGGTGGGGTGCGCGAATGGATCCGCGACGCCTTCGGCATCGGCTAGACGGGCCTGATCACAGCAGAGGAGTACCAGATGCGTAGTCGGACAGGGATGGTGTTGGCCGTGGCGGTGCTTGCGGGCGGAGTGCTGTCGGCTTGTGTGCCGCTGGCCATCGGCGCTGCGGTGGGGGCGGCAGCGGTGGCGGTGGACCGCCGCTCGGTCGGCATCCAGCTCGAGGACGAGGCGATCGAACGGCGGCTGGACCGCGCGATTTACGGCCGCTTCAAGGGAGGCGAGGAGATCAGCGTTTACGTGACCTCTTATAACCGCAAGGTGCTGCTGACGGGTCAGGTGATCAACGACGCCATCTACCGCGAGGTGGAACGCATCGCGCAGCAAGGTGAAAATGTGCGTGAGGTCGTCAACGAGCTACAGGTGCGCGAGCTGTCGCCGGCTACGGTACGCAACAATGACATCGCGATCAGCGCCAAGGTACGCGCTGCGTTGCTAAAAGAACAGGCAGTGCCGCTGGGGGCCGTCAAGGTCACCACCGAGCGCGGCATCGTCTACCTGCTCGGGCGCGTCACGGTCGAGGAGGGGGATGCCGCCGCCCTCGTGGCAAGCCGCGTCTCCGGTGTCAACAAGGTGGTGAAGGTGTTTGACTATCTGACCGCCGAGGAGCTGGCGGCCATCCAGGGCGGCGGCGGAACAGCGCCGGCGCGCCGGTAGGCGGCTTCGCGGATAATCGCTGGCTCTGGCCACCGGCCGCGCACCCAAGGAGGACGAGCATGGGCTGGCTGATTTTCTTCGCGCTGCTCGCGGTCGTGATCTTCTGGGCCGTCGGCGCCTA
Organism: Burkholderiaceae bacterium; assembly: GCA_025057735.1. Next base: position 717 of record JANWUU010000227.1, on the reverse strand, counting down.
CAACCGCCTGGTCGATTTGCGCAACCGCTTCCGGAACGCCTTCGCGCAGATCGACGTGCAGCTGAAGCGCCGCTACGACCTGATCCCGAACCTGGTTGAGACCGCCAAGGCCTACATGAAACACGAGCGCGAAACGCTGGAGGCGGTGATCCGCGCGCGCAATTCGGCGGTGGCCGCCCACGCCGCCGCCGCGGCCGATCCGGGCAATGCCGCCGCCATGCAGGGCCTGGTGGCGGCCGAGGGGGCGCTCTCCGGTGCGCTCGCCAAGCTGTTCGCGCTGGCGGAGGCCTATCCGGACCTGAAGGCCAACGCCAACATGATGCAGCTGTCGGAAGAACTGACCGGCACCGAGAACCGCATCGCCTTTGCGCGCCAGGCGTTCAACGACGCGGTGATGGCCTTTAACACCGCCGTGGAGCAGTTTCCCTCGAATCTCATCGCCGGCCTCTTTTCGTTCAAGCCCGCCGAGCTGCTGCAGGCCACCGAGGCGCCCGAGGAGCGCAAGCCGGTAAGGGTGCAGTTCTGAGCCGGCCGCGGGCCGGCGGCCGGCGCGATGGATTTTTTCGAGCAGCAGGAGCTCGCCCGCCGCGCGAGCCGCCGCCTGCTCGCGCTGTTCGCGCTGGCGGTGGTCGCGGTGGTCGTTGCGGTCAACGTCGCCGGCGCGCTGCTGTACCTGTGGGCGACCGGCGGCATCGGCGGCGCCCTGCCGCGCGGCTT
>JANWUU010000180.1 GCA_025057735.1 Burkholderiaceae bacterium | reverse complement strand
TGCACGATCAGGCGCGGATCGTCCAGGCGCGCGCGCAGGCGCGCGTGGAACTCCGGGTTCAGTTCGATCGCCAGCAGGCGGGCATCGGGCCGCATCGCCGCGAGCAGGGCGCGGGTGGTCCCGCCGGTCCCTGGGCCCAGTTCGACCAGTGTGCGCGCCTGTTCAGCCTGCGCCGCCCGCACCAGACGCCGCTCCAGAAACGACGAGCTCGGCCACACGGAGCCCACTTGCTCCGGATGCGCGATGAAGCCGCGCAGAAAAGCGAACTGATCGGACACGAGGCTGGCGAGCTGCGCCGGCAGCGGGCGCGGCGACGCAGCGGCTACCGCTTCCACGGCCTTCGGCCGTGCCGCCGCGCCGAGACCACGGGACTCGACGCGCCCACGCTGTTGGGGTTCTGGGTGCATTTCGATCATCCTCCCTGGGGCGGGCCGGCAGCATACATGCGAACGCGGCGCCGCGGTCGCCCGGATCCCGCCTTCGCGCTCAACTCGGGCGCGCCGCGCCGGGCTCGTACTGGTCCAGCAGCGAGAAGCGCACCGGCAGGATCTCGCGCGTGGTCACCACGCCCGCCTCGTCCTTCTGCACCAGGACCAGTTGCTGCGCATCCGGCAGGCCGGTGGGGATCACCATCCGCCCGCCCGGCTTCAGCTGGTACAGCAGGCGCGGCGGAATCAGGGCCGGCGCCGCGGTGACGACGATCTTGTCGAAGGGCGCCGCCTCCGGCCAGCCCTCGGCGCCGTTGCCGCTGCGCACCTCGACGTTGCGGTAGCCGAGCCGCGCCAGCCGGCGGTGCGCCGCGGCCGCCAGGTCCTCGATCAGCTCGACCGTGTAGACCTGCCCCACCAGCTCCGCCAACACCGCCGCCTGATAGCCCATGCCGGTGCCGACCTCCAGGACGCGGTCGGTCGGCTCCGGCGCCAGCAGGTCGGTCATCAGCGCGACGATGAACGGCTGCGAGATCGTCTTGCCGTAGCCGATCGGCAGCGGCGTGTCCGCGTACGCGTAGGGACGCATGGGCGACGGCACGAACTCGTGGCGCGGCACCTTTTCCATCGCCTCCAGCACGCGCCGGGCGAGCGCCGCCTTGCCGAGGCGGCCGCAGGCGTAGATCGTCTGCGCGGCGATCTGCACCAGCATCAGCCGCCGCAGCTCGGCGAACTGCGCCTCGCGCATCGTCATCGCGTGATCACCACCAGCACGCTGCAGTGCGCATGCTCGATCAGCGCCGGCGAGCGCGACGCCCGCCACCAGCGCGCCGCCCAGCTATCGAGGTGCTTGTGTCCGACCACGATCAGGTCGGCGTCGACCCGACGCGCGTAGCCGGTGATGGCCTCCACCTGATCGCCGACCAGCACCTCGCCACGCGCCGGGTACCCGGCGGCGGCGAGCCGACGCAGACCATCGTCGAGGATGGCCTGGTAGTTCCGCCGCAGCTCCTCCTCCAGCGCCGTGTCGTAGACGACCCCTTCGACCGCCACCAGCGGCGCCGCCGGCGGCATCACCGCGATCAGGTGCAGCTCGGCATGACTCCACTGCGCGATGTCCAGCGCGTCGAGCAGGGCCTTCTGCCCGGTCTCCGAACCGTCATAGGCCAACACGATGCGCTTGTACATGGACCCTCCGCGCCGCTCGCTCCCCCCGACAATCTAACCGATGGCGGGCGGGCGGCGCTACGGCGCCGCGCTCCACGGACTCAGCCGCCGGAGAGCGCCTGCACGATCAGCAGCTCGTCCTGCGGCGCCAGCGGCGTGGCCAGATCGGATACCGGCACGCCGCGCACGAACAGGCGAACGTGCCGCCGCAGGCGGTCCTGTTCGTCGATCATGCGGAAGCGGATGCCCGGATAGCGGCGATCGAGGTCCGCCAGCACCTCGCCGACCGTCGCGCCATCGGCCTGCACCCAGGCGGCGCCCGTGTATGCGCGCAGCGGGCTCGCGATCAGCACTCTCATGCGAACACCGCCGCCTCGACGGCGTAGATCTCCGGCAGGTGACGGGCGATGCAGTGCCAGTGCTCGCCTTCGTCGCGACTGGCCCACAGCTCGCCGCCCGTGGTGCCGACGTACAGCCCCAGAGGATCGCCGCCATCGGCGCACATCGCCTGGCGCTTCACGGTCCACCAGGCCTGCTGCGCCGGAAACCCCGCGTCCTGCCGGCGCCAGGAGCGACCACCGTCACGCGTGACGTAGGCGGCCGGTCGCCCGCCCGGGCTGGTGCGCGGCCATACGGTCTGACCGTCCATCGGGAACACCCATGCCGTGTCGACGTCGCGCGGATGGACCACGAGCGGGAAACCGATGTCCCCGATCTGCGGCGGCATCGCGCGGCCGATGCGCTCCCACCGCGTCGCGGGCCGGTCCAGACGGTAGATCCCGCAGTGGTTCTGCTGGTAGAGACGGTCAGGATCGCCCGGGCAGAGGCGCATGCAGTGCGGATCGTGGAAGGTGGGCGTGCCGGGATCGAAGCCTTCGACGACCTCCAGACCGTCGATCAGCGGGTGGAACGTCTCGCCACCGTCGGTGGTCTCGTGCACGCCGCCGCTGGACATGCCGACGTACATGTGCCGTGGGTCGCGCGGATCGACCAGGATCGAATGCAGTTTCGGCCCGTTCGGCGTACCGTCCTGCACGGTGCCGAACCACTGCCGGTACTGGGGGTCGTCGTTCAGGCACGAAAACGGCGCCCAGGTGAGGCCGCCGTCGGCCGAGCGGAACAGACCTTGCGGGGAGGTGCCCGCGTACCACACGTCCGGCTCGGCGGGCACCGACGGCGCAAGCCAGAAGGTGTGGTCCACGGCCCGTCCGCCGCCGTCGGCCTGGCGCGCAAAGGCCGGCGGCTGCGCCGCCTCGCGCCAGCACCGCCCGCGGTCGGTCGAACGGAAGATGGTCGGACCCAGATGCCCGGTCTTCGCTGCCGCCAGCAGCGTGCGGCCGTCGCGCGGATCGAGCACCAGATGGTTGACGATGTGGCCGAGAAAATGCGGACCGTCGATGCGCCAGCGCGTCCGTTCTGCCTCCGCGTGCAGCAGCCAAGCGCCCTTGCGCGTGGCCACCAGGAGTACCGTGGGGGTCGCGGCCTTGCCTGTACTGCCGACTGCTTCTGCCATGTCGCTCTCCTTTGGGTTGCCACAGGCGGGCGCGCGGCGCCTTCGATGCCCGCCCTCACAGATAGGCCAGCAGCCGGCCGCAGGCGATCACGGCCAGCCACAATGCCAGCGATAACGCCGCTGCGACCCGCGCGGCGCGCGGGGCGGTCGCTCCGCTGTCCCAGTGCGCCGCCTGCGCGTACGGGCCGCGATGGAACCACAGGGCGTTGGCGCCCGCGGCCGCAATCAACCCAAGCTTGAGCGCGAACACCGGCTTGCCGCCGAGTTCGGTGGCGTGGGCGGAGAACAGCAGCGCGCCGGAGACGGCCACCAATCCGAAACCGGCCCACGCCAACGGCAGGGCGTGCCGCGCCAGGGCACGCACGCGCAGCGCGCGCGACAGCCCCAGTACGCGCAGGTCCAGCAGCGCGACCGAGCCCACCAGCAAGACCACGCCCACGAGGTGCACGATCTCGACGGCCGGATACAGCCACGGCGAATGCCGCATCGCCGTCCCCCAGGCGGTGGCCTCCAGCCAGGCGAGCCACGCCGGGCCGGCGGTCGCGGGCATCAACGCAGCTCGATAGTCTTGTCGCCCACCGTGAGGCGTTCGGCGCGCATTTCCACCGCGTCGGTGCGGTGCGGGTAGCCGACCACCGTCACGCGCGCGCCCGGCTTCAGCAGGTCGCGCGACAAGCCGCGGCTTTCCATGCGAAACGGCGGCGCCAGGATCACGAGCCAGGTTTTCTCCGCCGTCTGCAGCCGCAGGAAGGCATGCGGGTGCTCGTAGCTCGAGGCGACGATCGTCCCGGTGAGCGTCAGCGTCTTCTCCGCATCGTAGGCGCTCCAACCGTGGTGCGCGAGGGCGGCGCCGGCGAGTGCGCCGCCGGTCAGCAGGGCGAGGAACCCCTTGCGCATCGCCGTCTCCCAGGTCATGCCGATGGACGCATCATAGGAGCGCGCGCGCCGGACGGCGTTGCGTCGAGCCGGCACCGTATCCCGAGAAGGCGCTACCGCCGTTCGATCCAGTACAACGTGCTCAGCGCCACGGTGAGGGCCACCAGGCTCGGCAGCGCGGCCACGATCGCCGGCGGCCACGCCTGCAGCAGGCCGAGGTGCGAGAACAGCTTGTTCAGCATGTAAAACAGCACGCCGATCATCACCCCGGCGAAGATCTTCAGGCTCACACTGCCGGCCCGCACGTGCAGATACGCGAACGGCAGCGCGAGCACCATCATCACCAGCACCGCGAGCGGATAAAACAGCTTGTTCCACAACGCGATCTCGTAGCGGTCGGTCTGCTGGCGGTTGGCGGCCAGGTGCCGCACGTACTGCGCCAGCGCCACCACCGACATGCGCTCCGGCTGCACCAGCAGCACGCCGAAGATGTCCGGCGTCAGCTCCGACGGCCACAGGCGCAGCGCCTCGCGCACGATCTGCGTGCGGGCCGCCGTCGGCTGCAGATCGTCGGGCTGCACCAG
>JANWUU010000178.1 GCA_025057735.1 Burkholderiaceae bacterium | reverse complement strand
CAGTCGCGGCTGCTCGGCGACGACGAGGCGACGGTCCGGCGCGCCTTCATCGACGCCTTCAACGAGCAGGCGGATGACTATGCGACGCTCGATTTCGGCGCAGCCGGTCCGCTATTTCCGTTTGCGCGCTATTGCGCGCACCGGCTGCTGGATGCCGCCAGCGAGCGCGACCGCGCCTGGCTGATCGAGCAGATCGTCTCGATCGAGGCGCCCGAGGCCGTGCAGACGCTGCGCCAGGTCATCGACAACCTGTTCGCCACCGCGAGCCCCCCGGCCTGATGCTGCCGCACTTCGACCTCGCAAACACGGCCGCGTACCGCGCCTGGCGAGAACGCAAGCTCGCCGCCTACCCGGAGTCGGCGCAGGAATTGGTGGTCGAGGTGCGCGATCCCCTCGACCTCAGCGCGGCCGAGCGGGACGCGCTGCTGGCGCGCTGCGGGCGCGCCAACATGGCCATTTACGCCTGTACGCGCCCGCCGCAGGACGCCAAAGAAGCGCTGCGGGCGCTGTCGGCCCAGCTCGGACTGCACACGCTGGACGCCAACTACCTTGCCGACGACGACGGCATCTCGCCGATCACGGTGGCCAGTGGCGGCGTACGCGGAGAATTCATCCCGTACACCGATCGCCCGATCCGCTGGCACACGGACGGCTACTACAACCCGCCCGAGCGGACCATCCGCGCTATGGTGTTGCATTGCGTACATCAAGCCGAGCGCGGCGGCGAGAACCGGCTGCTCGACCACGAGCTCGCTTACATCGCGTTACGCGACCTCGATCCCGCTTTCGTCGCGGCTCTGATGCAGCCGGATGCGATGACCATCCCCGCGCGTGCATCCGAGGGCGAGGTCGCCCGCGGCGACCAGTGCGGGCCGGTGTTCTCCTTCGACGGCGCGGGGCGCCTGCACATGCGCTACACCGCCCGCACGCGCAGCATCGTCTGGAAGCAAGATGCGGGCGTCCTCGGCGCCGCGCAGGCATTGGCCGCGATCCTCGACAGCCATCCGCGGGTGCTGCAGGTGCGGCTCGAACCCGGCATGGGCATCGTGTGCAACAACGTGCTGCACGATCGCGCGGCGTTCTCCGATTCCGCCGCGCGACGGCGCCTCGTGCTGCGGGCACGCTACTACGAAGCCATCACGGCCGTAGATACGCGAAGCCCTCACGCTGCTGTAACCGCGTGATTTCCGCCACCCCCGACGGCACGTAGGTGGCCTCCGGAATGAACTGCTCCTTCTTCAGGTTGCGGTTGCGCAGCGTGATCTCGCAGACGTCGAAGCGCACGCCCCTGAGCTTGAGCTGCTCGACCTGCACCGCATACGGATTGCCGTTGCGGTCCTTCGCGTCGTTCATCAGGAAATCGACGCCGCGGGCGTGCGTGACCACCACGATCCTCGCCTTCGGGTTCACCTCCAGGTGGTTGCTGATATTGCGCAGCGCGTTGGCCGCCTGCGCCTCCGTATCGTTGACGTGGTAGACGACCTTGTCCTCCGCGACCGGACCCTTGACGTCGCGCATCGTTCCCGCGCAGCCCACCATCAGCGCCGCTGCCGCCAGCGCCAGCCATGTTGACTTCATGTGCTCCTCCTTTGAAATGGCACGGCCCTCCTGCCGTGCTGCTCGCAATACCGGCCGACGGACCGATTTATTCCCGCGGCGGGAATAAACGCCGGCGGACCCCGATCGTCTAGGCGCACGGCCCGATGGCGGACCGCGCCCGATTCGAGCGGCTCCTGCTGCCGCATCTGGACGCGGCCTACGGGCTGGCGCGCTGGTTGCTGCGCGACGACGCGCTGGCGGAGGACGCCGTGCAGGAGGCTTTCCTGCGCGCGTGGCGCTTCCTCGGTTCGCTGCGCGGGGAGGACGGCAAACCGTGGCTGCTGAAGATCGTGCGTAACGCCTGTTTCGAACTGATGCACCGCGAACGGCTGGCCGCCGGCCGCACGGACTTGGACGATGCGCGGGTAGACGACGACGGCGCTCAGGTCGGCACCGCCCTCGTGCTGCCGCTCGATCCACTGGCCGCAGCCATCGAACATGCAGACCACGCGGCGGTGCGCGGCGCGTTGCGGGCGCTGCCCGCCGTCTACCGCGAGGCGCTCGTCCTGCGCGAGCTGCAGGGTTGCTCGTACAAGCAGATCGCCGCCATCACCGGCGTGCCGATCGGCACCGTGATGTCGCGCCTGTCCCGCGCGCGCCGCGCGCTGCAATGGCAGCTCGCCGAACGCATGCGGGCTGACGCCGCCCGCCGATGAATTGCGCGCGTATCGCCCCGTTGCTGGACGCCCACCTGGACGGCGAGCTGCCCGCGGCCACGGTGCAGCAGGTCGAGGAGCACCTGCGCGCCTGCGCGCGCTGCCGCGCCAGTGTGCAGCGCCTGCGCGCGTTGCGCCAACTACTACAGGAGGCCGCGCGCGACACCGCTGCTCCCCCTGCCCTGCGGCAACGGCTGCTGACGGCGCTGGAATCGCCCGTGCCCGCGCCGCCGCCGGCGCGGCGCCTGTGGTTGGCCGCTGCGCCGGGTCTCGCCGCCCTCGCCCTCGCGTCCTATCTGCTGTTCGCCCGCACCGCATCGACCGGCACGACAACGCCGGCCGACCGCTTCGTCTATCACGTGGCCTCCAGCGCGCACGCCGCGGCCGTGCTGCGGACGCTGAAGAATCACCTGGACGCCACGCCGTCCATCCGGGTGGTGGTGGTCGCGCACAACGACGGCATCGACTTCCTGCTGCGCGGCGCACGCGACGACACCGGCGCGCCGTTCGCCCTCGCGGTACACGAACTGCGCCAGCGGGGCGTGGACTTTCGCGTCTGCGGCAACACGCTCACCCGTCGCCGGCTGCCCGCCGAGGCCGTCCTGCCCGAGGCGGCCCTCGTGCCATCGGGCATTGCCGAAATCAGT
>JANWUU010000074.1 GCA_025057735.1 Burkholderiaceae bacterium | reverse complement strand
GCGTTGGAGACGTCCGTTGCATGCACGGCGCCGCCGGTCAATTTCCACAGCAGCCACGCATCGACGGTGCCGAAGGCGAGTTCCCCACGCTCGGCGCGCGCGCGCGCACCGGGCACATGGTCCAGCAGCCAGGCGATCTTGGTGCCGGAAAAATACGGATCCAGCAGCAACCCGGTCTTCTCGGCGATCTGCGCCTCCGCCCCCTGCGCGCGCAGCGCCTCGCAGAGCGGCGCGGTGCGGCGGTCCTGCCAGACGATGGCGTTGGCGACCGGCGCCCCGCTGCGGCGGTCCCAGAGAATCGTGGTCTCGCGCTGGTTGGCGATGCCGATGGCGGCCACCTCGGCGGCGGTGACCTGCGCCTGCCGCAGCGCCTGCTGCGCGCACGCAAGCTGCGTGCGCCAGATATCCTCCGGATCGTGCTCGACCCAGCCCGGCTGCGGAAAAATCTGCCGGAACTCTTGCTGCACAATCGCCACCGGCTGCCCGGCGCGGTCAAATAGGATCGCGCGCGAGCTGGTGGTGCCTTGATCGAGCGCCAAAACGTAGCGTGCCATCTCGCCTCCGCCGCGCTGACTATAGACGGCGCGCGCCGGCGGCGGCACACTCGCGCGCATTTTGACGACATAAGGAGATCGAATGAAGCGCTGCTTCGCCTGGCTGATCGCGGCGTGCGCCGCCGCCGTTGCGCCCGCCGCCGCGCAGACCTATCCAACCAAGGCGGTTCGCATCGTGGTGCCGTTTCCGCCCGGCGGCACGACGGACATCGTCGCCCGTCTGGTGGCGGCGGAACTGAACAAGCTGTGGGGCCAGCCGGTGGTGGTGGAAAACCGCGCCGGCGCGGGCGGCGTGATCGGCACCGAGGCCGTGGCCAAGTCGCCGCCGGATGGCTACACGCTGCTAATGGGCACGGTCGGCACGCAGGCGATTAACCTGCCGTTGTATGCGCAAAGCGGCGGCCGCTTGCCGTATCACCCGTTAAACGATTTCGCGCCGATCACGAACGTCGCGGCGGTGCCGAACGTGATGGTGGTACCGGCCGCGCTGCCCGTGAACAGCGTCAAGGAATTCATCGATTACGCGCGGCGCAACCCCGGCAAGCTCAACATGGCCTCCAGCGGTAACGGCACCTCGATTCATCTAACCGGGGAGCTGTTCAAGAGCTTAACCGGCACCTTTATGGTGCATCTGCCCTACCGCGGCTCGGCCCCGGCGGTGCAGGACCTGATCGCCGGCAACACGCAGGTGATGTTCGACAACCTGCCTTCGGCGCTGCCGCACATCCGCAGCGGGCGGCTGAAGGCGCTGGCAGTGACCTCGCGCACGCGCTCGCCGGCGCTGCCCGACGTGCCGACGATGGAGGAGGCCGCCGGCCTGAAAGGTTTTGACGCCACGGCCTGGTTCGGGCTGTTGGCACCGGCGGGCACGCCGGCTGACATCGTGGCCAAGATCCGGCGCGACGTGGCCGCCATCCTGGCCACACCCGAGATGCGCGAGCGCTTCACGGCCCAGGGGGCGCTGCCTGTAGGCGATACGCCGGAGCAGTTCACTGCCTTTATTCGCAGCGAAATCGAGAAGTGGACAAAGGTGGTGAAGTTCTCCGGCGCCAAGGTGGACTAACCGATGGCGGGTAGCAACAGGGCGGCGCCGCGCCGCCGCCCGGCGCCGGGCGGCGGCCGCGAGCTCGACGAGGTCTTCGCGGCGCTGAAGGCGATCCTGGCGCGCCACGCCTATCACCTGTCGGTTGTGCACGACCTGCCCGACCACTACTACCTGCAGACCCGCAAGCCGGGACCGGACGGCCAGCCGACTTTCTTCGGATCGGTGCAGCGCCTGCGCGACCACGTGCGCTTTGAGCTGGCACCCCTTGCGACCGAGGCGGCGCTCGTGGCCTCGCTGTCGGCGCCGCTGCGACGCCATCTGCGCGGCAAGCGCGTTTTCCATTTCGTCGCGCTGGAGCCGCCGGCCGTTGCGGAATTGGACCGGATTACGCGCGCGGCGCTGGTCAGTTACCAGCGCCGCGGGCTGGCATAAGCCCCCTGTCCGGGTGCCCGGGGATTCGCCGCACCGGCGGCGGTGTTTTCTGACGATCGCGGCCTCGCGTCATCGGCTTAACTTCCCACGGCGTTGAGCCGAAAGCACAGCAGCCTGGTAATGGCCATGCGGCCGGGAGCCGACCATGTTGATGCGGGTGCGCGAGCACGGCGATGAGGTGCTTATCGAGCTGACTGGCGTGGCCGGCAGGCAGCAGCAAGTCTTGCTGGCCCTGAACGAATGCCAGCGGGCCGCCTGCGCGGGCGACGGCGCGCCGTCGCTGGCCGGCGCCGACATCCAGGTGCGCGCCAGCGCGTCTGACATGCGGATCCGCTTACGCGGGCGCGCCGGCCAGCGCTTCGAGGCGGCAGCGATCTACCGCTGCTTGCGCTACGCCCTGTTTGAACGGCAGGCCGACGCCCGCCGTGCGTCTTCGCGCTAACAGGGCCTCGGCAGCTAGAACACAAGCTTGATGCCAGCGGCGACCCGCCGCGCGCGCGCGCTGTTGGTCTGCTGCGCAACGTAGGCGTCGATCGAGAAGCGCTCCGGCACCATCGCAAAGCGGGCACCGAGGCCCAGCCAGGGGGAGCGGCGCTCTTCGCCGTAGACCTCCACGCCCACGTCGAAGCGCGCGCCGCGCTGCTCGGCGGCAAAGCCCCAGGTCAGCACGTTGTCGCGTGCGATCTCATCGCGCGTCACGCTCAGGTTGCCATGAAAGGCAAAGGCACCGCGGCGCTCAGTTGCCAACAACGCCAGCGTCGAACTCGCATGATCCCAGTCGCCGCCGCGCGGGCGCACCCCCGAGACGGCATAAGCCAATGCCAGCGCGGGCGCACCGTCGACGCCGGTGGTCAGCGCGGTCTTGCCGTTGAAAATGACGGCATCGCTGCGGTCGGCATCGGCCCGCAGCCGGTCAACGCCAAGACCGAGCTTGGTCCGCCATCCTATTCCGCAGCCGAACTGCGCCTGCAGGACACGTTCGGACGCCTGGTCGCGCGCGCGCACACGCGCGACGGACGATTCAAGTTCGCAGGTGCCGCCCTCAGGGACGGCCGCATCGTCGGTCACAAACGGCCGTTCAGCGCGCGCGCTGCCCGCTGCGGCCAGCGCAAGCGCAAACGCAAGCGCACCCAGCAACGCCGCCGGCCGGCGCCGCCGTGCGGCCGCCGCTTGTACCGCAGACAAGTCGTCGATTGGCATGAATCCCCCCTTTTGCTGGCGCGGCCGTCAGGCCGCCTTTTTTTGCTCGCGCAGCTCGCGCCGCAGGATTTTGCCGACGTTGCTTTTCGGCAGCTCGGCGCGGAACTCGATGTACTTCGGCCGCTTGTAGCCGGTCAACTGCTCGCGGCAGTATTCCATCAGGTCGCGCTCGGTCAGTGCCGGGTCTTTCTTGACGACGAACAGCTTGACCGCTTCGCCTGAGTGCTCGTCTGGCACACCGACGGCGGCGCATTCCAGCACACCGGGGTGCATTGCCACCACGCCCTCGATCTCGTTCGGATAGACGTTAAAGCCGGAGACGAGGATCATGTCTTTCTTGCGGTCGACGATCTTCACGTAGCCGCGGCTGTCCATCACACCGATATCGCCGGTGCGGAAGAAGCCGTCGGCGGTCATCACTTTGGCCGTTTCTTCCGGCCGGTTCCAGTAGCCGGCCATCACCTGCGGGCCGCGGATCGCGATTTCGCCGATCGAGCCGACCGGCAAGTGATTGCCGGCGTCATCCAGGATTGCCACCTCAGTGGACGGCAGCGGCAGGCCGATCGTGCCGGAGAATGCATCGGTGTCGGTCGGGTTGCAGATCGCCGACGGCGAGGTCTCGGACAGCCCGTAGCCCTCGCAGATCGGACAGCCGGTCAGCTCAAGCCATTTTTTGGCCACCGCCTCCTGCACCGCCATGCCGCCGCCGACGGACAGCTTCAGGTGCGAGAAATCAAGCTTGCGGAATTCCTCGTTGTTCAGCAGCGCGTTAAACAAGGTGTTGACGGCCGGAAACGTGGTGAACTTGTGCCGCTTCAGCTCGCGCACCAGCGCCGGGATGTCGCGCGGGTTGGGGATCAGCACCATCTTGGAGCCGAGCCGCATGCCAAGCAGCGCCACCGCGGTCAGCGCGAAGATGTGATAGAGGGGCAGCGCCACCACCGCCGTGGTCTGCTCGCCTGGCGGCACTTTCTTGAGCGCCGGCTGGTTCCAGGCCTCCGACTGCAGCACGTTGGCGACGATGTTCCGGTGCGTCAGCATCGCGCCCTTGGAGACGCCGGTGGTGCCGCCCGTGTACTGCAAGAACGCGATGTCGTCGTGACCCAGCTGCACCGGCCGCAGCGTCAGCCGCCCGCCTTCGGCGAGCGCCTGCGCATAGCGCACGGCGTTCGGCAACTCGAACGCAGGCACCAGCTTCTTGACGTTGCGCACGACGAAGTTGACGAGCATGCCGCGCCAGTGGCCGAGCCCGTCGCCCATCGCGCAGACCACGATCTGCGCCAGCGGCACGCGCGGCAGCACCTGCTGCAGCGTGGCGGCGAAATTCTCCAGCACGAAGATCGCCTCCGCGCCGGAATCGCGCAGCTGGTGCTCCAATTCGCG
>JANWUU010000304.1 GCA_025057735.1 Burkholderiaceae bacterium | reverse complement strand
ATGTCCTTCACGCCGCCCAGCACGGCGGAGATGGCGATGAAGTCCAGTCCGAAGGCCTCTGCCATCAGCCGCGCCAGCGTGGTCTTACCCGTGCCGGGCGGGCCCCAGAGGATCATTGAGTGCGGGCGGCCGGCCTCGAAGGCCACCCGCAGCGGCTTGCCGGGGCCGAGCAGATGGGACTGGCCGATGACCTCCTGCAGCGATCGCGGCCGCATGCGTTCCGCCAGCGGCGCCGCCGTCATCGCGGCCGTCGCACCGAAAAGATCCCCGCTCATGGTGAGACGCTGACCAGCGCCGTGCAACGGCCGCTACCGCTCCTGTAGCACCTCCGCCCCCGGCGGCGGTGTGAAGCGGAACGTCTGCGCGTCCACCTTCGGGTTGCGCTGCACGCGCGCCAGCTGCAGCTGCGTGGTCTGCCCGAAGCCGTCGGCGAGCTCCAGGGCGGCGGGCAGGCCGTCGCGGAAGCCGATGGCGATGCGTTCGAACTGCGATTCCTTCGCCCGTGGGCGGGCCTCCAGCCAGGCCAGGCCGTCGCGCTCGCCAAGCTCCGTGACGGTGAATTCGCGCTCGAAGTCGTCGGTGCCGAACAGGATCGCCGCCGGACTGGCCGGCAGCGCTGCCGCGATCCGCTTCACCGTCACCTGGTTCAGATCCTTGTCGTACAGGTAGAGCCGTTCGCCATCGGCGACCAGAACCTGTTCGTAGGGTTTCTCGTAGACCCAGCGGAACCGGCCCGGCCGCTGGAACACGAAGCGGCCGCTGGAGACCTGCGGCACCGCGCCCTTGCCGCCCGCCACGCGCTGCGTGAACTCGCCGCTCGCGGCACGCGTCTGCGACAGGAAAGCCCGCAGCTGGTCGATCGCGCCGGCCGGCGCTGCGCGGCCCGCCGACGGCAACAGCGCGAGCAGCGGCAGCGCCGCCAGCGCGCGGCGCGTCGGGGACGGTCGGAGCATCGGCCTGCGGCGCGCTGCCGTCATGCTTAGCCGTCCCGGTGCGGCACCAGGATCTCGCGGTTGCCGTTGGATTGCATCGGCGACACCAGCCCCGCCTTCTCCATGTCTTCCAGCAGCCGCGCGGCGCGGTTGTAGCCGATGCGAAGGTGCCGCTGCACGAGCGAGATCGAGGCCCGCTTGTTTTTCAGCACGATCTGCACGGCCTCGTCGTACAGCGGATCGGCCTCGCCGCCGCGCTCGCCCCCCTCCGCCCCCGGCAGCGCCGGCTCCGGCGCATCGAGCACGCCCTCGACGTACTGCGGCGCGCCGCGCGCTTTCAGGAAATCCACCACCCGGTGCACCTCGGCGTCGGCCACGAAGGCGCCGTGCACGCGCACCGGCAGCCCGGTGCCGGGCGCCAGATACAGCATGTCGCCGGCGCCGAGCAGCGTTTCCGCGCCCATCTGGTCGAGGATCGTGCGCGAGTCGACCTTGCTTGCGACCTGATACGAGATACGCGCCGGGATGTTGGCCTTGATCAGCCCGGTGATGACGTCCACACTGGGCCGCTGCGTGGCGAGGATCAAATGCATGCCGGCGGCGCGCGCTTTCTGCGCGATGCGCGCGATCAGCTCCTCGACCTTCTTGCCGGTGACCATCATCAGGTCCGCCAGTTCGTCGATCACCACCACGATGACCGGCAGCGGCTCCAGCGGCTCGGGCGACTCCGGCGTCAGCGAGAACGGATTGGGCACGCGCTCGCCGCGCGCGCGCGCCTCCGCCAGCTTCTGGTTGTAACCGGCGAGCGAGCGCACCCCGAGCTTGCTCATCAGCCGGTAGCGGCGATCCATCTCGGCCACGCACCAGTTCAGCGCGTGCCCGGCCTCGCGCATGTCGGTGACAATGGGCGCCAGCAGGTGCGGAATGCCTTCGTAGACCGACAGCTCCAGCATCTTCGGGTCGATCAGCAGCAACCGCACCTGCGAGGCGTCGGCCTTGTACAGCAGCGACAGGATCATCGCGTTGATGCCGACCGACTTGCCGGAGCCGGTCGTACCGGCCACCAGCAGGTGCGGCAGGCGCGCCAGATCCACCACCACCGGCTTGCCGGCGATGTCCTTGCCGAGCGCCAGCGTGATCGGCGATGGACTCTCGTTGTAGGCGGCCGACCC
>JANWUU010000298.1 GCA_025057735.1 Burkholderiaceae bacterium | reverse complement strand
AGCGGCAGCGCGACTTCGATCAGTTTTTTTCTCATCGGGCAAGTCTCCTCTCGCCGGACTGTCGTTCGAGCCGCGAGGGCTCCTCGTCCTCAGGCCAAGTCCTCCGCGCCACCTCGCCGGCGCGGAGCCGAACAGGGTGGTTCCAGCCGACGTTTGCGGAGACCATCGGCGCGCGCCCGGATTCTCGCCGCGCGGCACGAGCTTCGTCCCGCCTGCCGGAGCCCTCCCTCGCGAAGAAACCACGAGGCTTCCCGAGCATCGCCCGGGAGCCGAAAACGGCCTCCAGGGATCGCCCGTGGCCGGGCGGCTGCCCCTCGGTTCGCGCGAGAGGGTCTTGCGGGGCGATTCCCGCCGCGCCGCCCACGTCGATCGCCCCTTCGTCGCGGCACGAGGCGCGCTCGTCGTTTCCGCGACGGGTCAACCGGTCATGGGAAATCGCGACCTCAGCCGCGAGCTCGAACCGTGCTCCTGGTTTCCTCCAGGTGAGCTGCCTTCCATCCGAAGCCTGCCGGCCGATCCCGAGCCGATCCTCGCCCGCGATCCTCGCCGGAGCACCCACCCACCCGAGGTCGCTCAGCCAGTCGCTGAGCCCGAGAAACGAACTCTTGCCGCCTGCGTTTGAACCGACCAGCCGCGGAAACGACACAAGCGGTCGGGCAACGACGCGCAGGGAGCGACCGTCGACCGCCGGGGCACGCGGCAGGCACCCCTCAGCCATGGGCCGCCGACCTCAAGAACGGATCCATCGGCGTGGCGCGTGCGAGCAGCTCGGCCAGATCGTAATCGACGCTCGTCACGCCGAAGTCCGGCTCGCGGCGGAAGGGTTGCCGCACGTAATGCACGCGGTGCGACTCGCCCTCGAACTCGACGATGGCGAGGATGTAGTCCTCGGGCTTGTTCAACGCGGTAAGGATTTCGTTCTTGGTGACGGTGATCGCACGCGCGCCGGCCACGCGCCCCTTGACCTCGATGAAGCGCAGCCGGCCGGTGCCGGGCACGCGGCTTTCGATGTCGTAGCCGAGCCGCTCAGTTTCGCGGTCGACCGGCTCGTAGCCGAGACGGCGCTCGAGCTCCATCACGATCGCCCGCGCGCGAGCGGCAACGGCTTGCGTGTCGGCCGCCTCCGCGTCGGCCGGGATCGGCTGCCCACGGATGGCGGCGATCAGCCCGGCCGGCACCACCAACACGCCGCCCAGCACCACCGGCGGCAGCGGCGCAATCTGCCGCTCCAGCGCCAGCTCCGCCAGCCGTTTCTGCAGCCGCGCCTGCAGCGCGTCGGCGCGCTTCTCGGCCTCGGCGGAATTGAGCCGCGCGTTTCCGCGGCCCGCCTGTTCCTGCAGCTTGAGCTGCTGCGCACGGTGGTCCCAGTAGTTGATCTCCTTGGTCAGCCGGTCCCGTACCGCCGCCTCGGTTTTGTCGATCAGCGCCAGCCGGCGGTCGCGGACCTCGCGCAGGTGCTCGGGCACGACGGCAGTGACGGCGTGCGCGAGCGCGCGCGACTCGATGGATCGGTCGATCCACGCGCACTCCGGACGCGCGAGCAGTACCTCGACGCTGGGCTCGCCGTCGGCCAGCGGGCGGTAGTCCAGGTACGGTGCATAGTGCAGGTGCTGCGCCGCGCCGTCGGCGCCGATCTCCACGTACAGCATGCGGCGAGAGATGGTTCGGCGCTCGCCGCCGCGCGTCGTCACGGCGTCTTGGATGCCGTGTTCGATGAAGAACAGCACGCGCGGTGCGGTGCCGGCGTCGCGGTCGTCGACCAGCACGGCGCCGCGGCGCAGCAGGTCGCGATGCCGCTAGAGCGTCAGGTCGAGCGTGGCATCGAGCAGCGGATGCCCGGGGCAGACGAATGCGGCCGGCGGCTGCCCGGGAGGCGCGACCAGCGGCTTTTCGAACACGATGCGCTCGTAGCGCTGCAACACCGGCTCGCGTGTGCCGATGATGCGGTCGCGCTGGCGCACCAGCGCCGGCACGTGCGTGATTTCGTACCGGCGCGGCTCGCGCTGTCGCACCGTGCCGCCCAGCCGGCGAAAGGCTTCCAGAAAGAAGGATTCGATGTAATGCGGCTGCAGCCGACGCACGTCCGCACGCTCCATCTCCTCGCGGATGCGGAACACGCGGCTCGTGTCCATGACGTCGTGCACCAGCGCCCTTTCCTCCACGAGATCCTGCAGTCGCGCGCGGTCCACGGCCTGATCGACGGCCCGCGTGAGCCGCGCGCGCACGTCGGGGCGGTCGCCGTAGCGGATCGCTTCGATCAGCAGTTCCTTCAGCGGCCGGCCGTCGAATTCCAGTTTGCCGAGGACGTCGAACACCTGACCGCCGAGCGCCTGCCGCGCCTCCTCGAGCTTTTCCAGCAGACGCCGGTAGACGTCGCCTTCGCGCGTCTCCTCAGCCACCAGGTTCCACAGATGGCAGACCTCGGTCTGCCCGATGCGATGGATACGCCCGAAGCGCTGCTCGATGCGGTTGGGGTTCCACGGCAGGTCGTAGTTCACCATCAGGTGCGCGCGCTGCAGGTTGATGCCTTCGCCGGCGGCATCGGTGGCCACCAGCACGCGCACCTGCGGGTCGTGCTTGAACGCTTCCTGCGCCTTGGCGCGCTCTTCCCGGCCCATGCCGCCGTGGATCGCAACCACCGCCTGCGGCGCGCCGAGCAGGGTCGCGATCTTGCGCTGCAGGTAATTGAGCGTGTCGCGATGCTCGGTAAAGATCACGAGTTTCTGTTGGGCCGAGGACCGGGGGCGAGCGTCAACGCCGGCTTCGTACTGCACCCCCGGCTCTGCCGCCCGGTTGGCGATGGCAGCCGGCGTGAAGATCTCCTCAAGCAGCCCCGCGAGTTCGGTCCACTTGCGGTCCTCGCCGCTGCGACGCACCTGGCCGGCGAGCGCCTCCAGGCGCTTCAAGGTGTCGATCTCGGCGCGCAGCTCGGCGAGCGTGCGGGCGGCGGTGGCCTGGTCGAGAACCTCCTCCTCGGTGGCTGCGACCTCGTCGTCCGGTGCCTCCTCGAGCGCTTCCACATCCTCGGCATCCAGTTGCGGCGACGCAGGCGCCAGCGCGGCGGCGATTTCGCGGCCGCGCGCCACGATTTGCAGCTCGCGCAGGCGCGATTCCAGCCGCTCGCGCCGGCGCCGCAGCGACTGGTAGATCGCCTCCGGCGAGGAGGCAAGCCGCCGCTGCAAAATGGTCAGCGCGAAGCCCACCGTGCCGGCCTGCCGTTGGTCCGCCAATGCGTCGGCGCGGTTGAATTCGTCGCGCACGTAATCGGTCACCGCGGCGTATAGCTGCGCTTCGGCATCGGAAAGCCGATACGGCACCGTGTAGGCGCGCCGCTCCGGAAAAAGGGGCGTGCCGTCGAACTTCAGCAGGCTCTCCTTGGTCATGCGCCGCATCAGGTCGGAGACATCGACCGCGTGCACGCCGTCGCGGAAGCGCCCTTCGAAACGGTCGGCATCGAGCAGCGCCATGAAGAGCTGGAAGTCCTCTTCCTTGCCGTTGTGCGGCGTGGCGGTCATCAGCAGGAAGTGCCTTGTGAGCCCCGACAACAACTGCCCGAGCCGGTAGCGTTTGGTGTACTTGACTTCGCCGCCAAAGAAGGTGGCGGACAGCTTGTGTGCCTCGTCGATGACGACGAGATCCCAGCAGCAGTCGGGTGCGGCGAGTTTCGCCTGCAGGTCTTCGTCGCGCGCCAGCTTGTCCAGACGCGCGATCGCGAGATCCGTTTCCAGAAACCAGTTGCCGCTACGGGCGGCCTCCAGCTTGTCGTTGGTCAGGATCTCGAACGGGAGATTGCAGCGCTGATAAAGCTCGTCCTGCCACTGCTCGACCAGGCTGCCCGGGCAGACCACCAGGCAACGCTGCAGATCGCCGCGCGCGATCAGTTCTTTCATCAGCAGGCCGGCCATGATGGTCTTGCCTGCGCCGGGGTCGTCGGCGAGCAGGAAGCGCAGCGGCTGGCGCGGCAGCATGGCCTCGTAGACGGCGGTGATCTGATGCGGCAGCGGCTCGACATTGGACGTGTGGATCGCGAGCAGCGGGTCGAACAGGTGCGCCAGCCGAATGCGCTGCGCCTCGGCCACGAGCCGAAACGTGGCGCCGTCGCCGTCGAAGCTCCAGGGCCGGCCCTGCTCGACGACCTGCAGCCGCGGCTCGTCGTCGCGGTACAGCAGTTGGCTGCCGACCTTGCCCTCCGGGGTCTTGTAGGTCAGGTCGACGGCCTCCGAGCCGTACCACTGCACGCCGACGACCGTGACCGCAGCATCGGGCAGGATGCCGCGCACGGCGGCGTTCGGTTTCAGGTCTTCAAGGCGGGCCATTGACGCGACGCTAGCGGCAATCTGCCGTTGTTGGGAAGGGCGCGGGCGCCGCAGGGGCGGCAACGCGCATTCCGACCGCTGCGGCCGCCTGCCGATGCCGGCCAACATCCGATCTATCGGCACTCGGCCGGTGCTGCCTCGCTGCGCGCCAGCCGATCGATGAACCGGTAACGGCGCGGCAGCTCGCTCTCGAGGGAAATGACTGTGCTGCGGAAGCTGTCCAGCCCGACGATGACATGGCCGTCGCGATCGAACGTGTCGGCGGTCCACACCCGGTACAGGTA
>JANWUU010000406.1 GCA_025057735.1 Burkholderiaceae bacterium | reverse complement strand
AGCGCCGCCGCCCAGAACAGCCAGCGGTTGCGCAGCCAGTTCTCGCGCGGCGGCTCGTAGGCGCACAGCGCCTCGATCCATTCGGCGCGCGTGGCCTCGTCCAAGCCGTCGACGCCCTGCACGCGGGCGATTACCCACGCGCGCGACACCAGTCCGATCGCCGTTGGCGTGCAGCGCTCGCGCCAAGTGATGCGCATGCGCGCAGTGTAGGCCGCGCGCGGCGTTCACGCGCGGTCGTCCAGTGTGTCGATCACGCGCAGCAGCGCGCGCGACGCCTCCAGCGCCATCCACGCCGCCAGCGTCAGCATCGCGGCGCGCGTCACGGCGAAAGCGAACCCCAGCGCCGACTCCACGGGGGGACCGGTCAGCCACTGCAGCACGATGCCAACGGCGAGGGCGAACTTGAACATGGGCGCATTCGGCTCTTCGGCACGCCGGCGGCCGACTTGAGCGCCGCTGCCGCAATCGGCGCAAAATGGCGGCGATGCATTTCGAGCACCTGGTCCAGATCAACGACCCGCTAATGCCGCTGCTTGAGCCGCTGTCGCGCGAGCAGCTCTGGCGCGGGCTGGTGCGGCGGGCCGAGGAGCCGACCCGCTTCGTGCTGGGGCTAGCAGGCGCCACGATCCACGACCGCCGCTGCGCCGACGGCTACACGGAACTGACGCGCACGCTGGATTTCGGCTCCTTTCAGGTGCAGGACCGGGTGGTGCTGACGCCGATGGTCAGCACGGTCACGCACGTGGCGGCGTGCGCCCGCTATCCGGCCAGCCGCCTGACTATCCGCATCGAGGAACCGCAGCCGCAGATGCTGTTCCTGCGCTTCATCTATGAGTTCGACGACGGCGCCGCCGCCAACGACGAAAGCGAACTCGAGGCGCAGACCACCGCGCTGCGCAAGCAGGCTTACCGCTGCGCCGATCTTGATACCGTGCAGTGCATCCGCGCGCTGGCCGAAGCCGGCGAGCTTGGCTAAGCCACAACGGTGCCGGCGCCGTTCCGCTTGCCGCAGCGGGCGCAGAAGCGTCAGCCTGTCCGTTCGGTCTTGTGTGCCGTGGCGCCGGGCTCCTTTGCGCGCGACGCGGGCGTCGGCTTTTGGCACCACCGCTCGCTACATCGAAATCGACCCCTCGCGGAAGTCGCTGCGGTCCAGCCAGACGTTGACCAGCACGGGCCTGCCCTGCTGCGCCAGCGCGCGCGCCTTCCGCAGCGCCGGCACCACCTCCTGCGGCCGCCGCACCAGCAAACCGGCCGCGCCGAAGCCTTCCGCGACCGCGTGATAGGCGCTGCGCGCCAGCACCGTGCCCACATCGTCGCCCAGCAGCTTGACCTGCTCGCGCGCGATCTGCGTCCAGCCGCCGTCATTGCCGACCACCGCGATCACAGCGATGCCATGCCGCACAAAGGTGTCGAACTCCGCCAGGCTGAAGCCGCAGGCCCCGTCGCCGTACAGCAGCCAGACCTCGCGAGCAGGCCTTGCCAGCGCCGCGCCCAGCGCGAATCCGGCGCCCACGCCCAACGTGCCGAACGGGCCGGGGTCCAGCCACGACAGCGGCGCGCGTGGCCGCAGCACGTAGCTGGCAGTGGCGACGAAATCGCCGCCATCGGCGACGAACAACGCATCGTCCGCGGCCATCTCATCCAACGCGCGCAGCAGCGCAAGCGCATTGACGGCCGCGCCGGTGACCGCGGCCTGCCGCTCGATCTCGGCGTCGCGTTCCGCGTCGCGCGCGCGCAGCGCCGCCAACCACGCCGACCACGCCGCCGCCGGCCGCACGCGCTGCGCCAGCGCCTGCAGAAACTGGCCGGCGTCGCCGAGCGCGAGCACCTGCGGCCGGCGGTTCAGCGTGGCGTCGCGCCGGCTGCGGTTAGCGGCAATGACGGTGGCGGTGCGCCGGATCTGGCCCCCGTAATCGAGGCGGAAATCGCACGGCACGCCGGCCAGCAGCACGCAGTCGGCCTCGCGCAGCGCCTCACGCCGGCGGTGGCGCAGCAGCAGCGGATGCGTACGCCCAAGCAGTCCGCGCGCCATGCCGGACAGATACACCGGCACCCCAAGTTGCGTCACCGCGTCCGCCAGCGCGGCGGCCGCGTTCGCATCCGCCAGCGCCTGGCTTCCGATGACCGCCAGGGGTCGCTCGGCGCGGCCCAGCGCCGCGGCCGCGCTGCGCACGGCGGAATCCGGCGGCGGCGGCACGGCCACCGGCTGCACGGCGAAGCCGCCGCCGGGCGCAAACAGCCGGTTCAGATGCCAGTGCAGGTACGCGCGCTGCACGCGCGCCGCCAGCGAGCCGCCCTTCGGCGCACCCTGCGCATACCAGGCGCGCACAGTGGCCTCCGGATACAGCAGGTCGACCGCACACTCGACGAACACCGGTCCCGGCACGCCGCTGCCGGCGATGCGCAAGGCGGCGGTGACGGCCGGCGCTAGCTCGCGCACGCGGTGCACGCGCAGGAAACGCTTCACATGCGGTGCGACCAGCGCGCGCTGGTCGATGTCCTGCAGCGCACCGCGCCCCTGCAAGGCCGTAGGCGCCGCACCGCCCAGCACGACAACCGGCGACTGCGCCAGCTGCGCGTTCTTCAGCGCGGTAATGACGTTGGTGACTCCGGG
>JANWUU010000405.1 GCA_025057735.1 Burkholderiaceae bacterium | reverse complement strand
ACGGCGGCGGCCGCCGCCTGCGCCGCACGGCGCTCTTCGGCATCGAGGATGCCGGCCGCTGGGCGCCGGTGCGCCGGCGCGCGCCGCAGGCGCAGGCCGGCGGCGACGATGCGCAGGTCGTCGAACACGTCGCCCGCACCTTGCTGCGGCGCTATGGCGTCGTGTTCTGGAAACTCGTCACGCGCGAGGCAGCGTGGCTTCCGCCCTGGCGGGACCTGCTGCGCTGCTACCGGCGGCTGGAGGCGCGCGGCGAGATCCGCGGCGGCCGCTTCGTCGCCGGCGCAAGCGGCGAGCAGTTCGCGCTGCCGGAGGCGGTCGGCCTGCTGCGCGACGTGCGCCGGCGGACGGCCGACGGCACATGGGTCGCGGTGAGCGGCGCCGATCCGCTGAACCTCGTCGGCATCCTGACGCCGGGCCCGCGCCTGCCCGCGCTGACCGGCAACCGCGTGCTGTACCGCGACGGCGTGCCGGTGGCGCTGCTCGCCGGCGGCCAGATCCGCTTCCTTGAGGCGCTCGCGCCGGAAGCGCAGTGGAGCGCGCGCAACGCGCTGCTGCGGCGGCAGGTGCCGCCGGTGCTGCAGTTTCTCGCGTGAGGACAGCGGCCCCCCACAGTGCTCTGGCTGGACAGCAGCGCACGCTCTGGCCAGCTGCTGTGCGCCTTCAGAACGCCGCCATCCCGGTGATGGCCCGTCCCAGGATCAGAGCATGGATGTCGTGCGTGCCCTCGTAGGTGTTGACCACCTCTAGGTTCACCAGGTGCCGCGCCACCCCGTATTCGTCGGAGATGCCATTGCCCCCCAGCATGTCGCGCGCGGCGCGCGCAATCTCCAGCGCCTTGCCGCAGGAGTTGCGCTTCAGCAGGCTGGTCATCTCCACCGCCGCTTTGCCCTCGTCCTTGAGCCGGCCAAGCCGCACACACCCCTGCAGCCCCAGCGCAATCTCGCTGGCCATGTCGGCCAGCTTCTTCTGAATCAACTGGTTGGCCGCCAGCGGACGCCCGAACTGCTTGCGGTCCAGCACGTACTGGCGCGCCCGCGCATAACAGTCCTCGGCCGCCCCCAGCGCGCCCCAGGCAATGCCATAGCGCGCGGAGTTCAGACACGTAAACGGCCCCCTCAGCCCCCGCACCTCGGGAAAGACGTTCTCCTCCGGACAGAACACCCCGTCCATCACGATCTCGCCGGTAATCGAGGTGCGCAACCCCACCTTGCCGTGAATGGCTGGCGCGCTCAACCCCTTCCAACCTTTCTCTAGCACGAAGCCGCGAATTACGCCGTCCTCGTCCTTGGCCCAGACGACGAACACGTCGGCAATCGGACTGTTGGTGATCCACATCTTGGCGCCCGTCAGCGACCAGCCGCCCGAAACCTTCTTCGCGCGCGTGACCATGCCGCCGGGGTCGGAACCGTGGTTGGGCTCCGTCAGCCCAAAGCAGCCAATCCACTCCCCGCGCGCCAGCTTCGGCAAATACTTCTGCCGCTGCGCTTCGGTGCCAAACTCATAAATCGGCAGCATCACCAGCGAACTCTGCACGCTCATCATCGAGCGATACCCCGAGTCCACCCGCTCCACCTCGCGCGCAATCAGCCCGTAGCAGACGTAGTTCAGCCCCGCCCCACCATAACGCTCCGGAATCGTCGGCCCCAGCAGCCCCAACTCCCCCATCTCGCGGAAAATCGCCACATCCGTCCGCTCGTGCCGAAACGCCTCCAACACCCGCGGCACCAGCCTGCCCTGGCAATACTGCCGCGCCGCATCCCGCACCGCCCGCTCGTCCCCACTCAACTGATCCTCCAGCAGCAGGGGGTCGTCCCAGCGAAAAACGTTCTTGACGGACATCGGATACTCCTTGCGTCGCTTCGCAGCCCTCAGTCTGGCACGACGGCAGTCGCCTCGATTTCCACCTTCGCTTCATCGGCCATCAGGGCCGCGACCTCCACCGCCGTCATCGCAATGCCATAGTGCCCGATGATCTCGCGGAAAGCCTGCCCGATGCGCGGTGCCGCGGCCAGATACTCGCGCTTGTCGGTCACATACCAGGTCATGCGCACGATGTGCTGCGGGCCGGCGCCGGCCTGCCTCAGCACCGCAACGACATTGGCGAGCGCCTGCCGGGCCTGGTCGGCGAGGTCCGCGCTGCGGAATTTTTCTTCCGCATCCCAGCCGACCATGCCAGCGACGAACACCAGACGGCCGCGCGCGGCCACCCCGTTGGCATAGCCGCGCGGACGCGGCCAGCCAGGCGGTTGCAGGATTTGCATCTTTCCTCCTCGGCGTCGGCAAAAGTGCTCGCGCGTCAGCCCATGTCGCGCAGGCGAAAGCGCTGCAGCTTGCCGGTGGCCGTGCGCGGCAGGCTGTCGACGAAAGCGATCGCCCGCGGGTATTTGTACGGTGCGATGGTCTGCTTGACGAACTCCTGCAGCGCCTTGACCGTCGCCTCGTCGCCCGTGTAGCCCGGCTTCAGCACGACGAAGGCCTTGACGATCTGGCCGCGCTCGGCATCGGGCACGCCGACCACGCCGCATTCGGCCACCGCTGGGTGCGCCAGCAGCGCATCCTCGACCTCCGGCCCAGCGATGTTGTAGCCGGCCGAGACGATCATGTCGTCGGTGCGGGCGTGATAGTGAAAGTAGCCATCGTCGTCCATCCAGTAGGCATCGCCGGTGTAGTTCCAGCCCCCCTGCACATAGCTCGTCTGGCGGGCGTCGGCCAGATACCGGCAGCCGGTCGGACCCTTCACGGCCAGGCGTCCCACCATGCCGGGCGGCAGCGGTCGGCCCTGCTCGTCCATCACCTGCGCGACGTAGCCAGGCACCGGCTTGCCCGTGGCGCCCGGCCGCGCGTGCGCCTCGTCGGCAGAGATGAAGATGTGCAGCAGCTCGGTCGATCCGATGCCGTCGATGATCTCGATACCGGTAGCCTCCTTCCACTGCGCGCGGGTGGATGCAGGCAGCGCCTCGCCGGCCGAGACGCATTTGCGCAGCGGGGTGGCGCGCAGCGCGGCGCCGTGTGCGGCCAGGGCCCGGTACGTCGTCGGCGCGGTAAAAAGGACCGTCGCCCCGAAGTCGCGGATCCCCTCCAGCAGCTGCGGCGGCCCCGCCCGCTCCAGCAGCACGGTGGCGGCGCCGGCGGCGAGCGGAAACAGCAGCAGGCCGCCCAGCCCGAATGTGAACGCCAGCGGCGGGCTGCCGATGAAAACGTCGTCTTCGGCCGGGCGCAGGACATGCCGCGGAAAGCAGGCGCAGATCGCCATCACGTCGCGATGGAAGTGCATGGTCGCCTTCGGCACCCCCGTCGTGCCGGAGGTGAACGCCAGCAGGCAGGTGTCGTCGGCAGCGGTATCGACGTTGTCGAAGGCGTCGGGCTGGCGGCGCATCGCGGCTTCCAGCGCCTCACCGCCGTCCGCATGGAAATAGCGCACTTGCGTCAGCTGCGGGCAGGCGGCTGCGGCCTGCTGCAGCTCATCGGCCAGCCGCGCATCCACGAGCGCATGGGTGATGCGCGCCTTGTCGACGATCTGCTGCAGCTCCCGGGCGCGCAGCAGCGGCATCGTCGTCACCGCGATGCCACCGGCCTTCATCACCGCGAACCAGCAAGCCGCCAGCATCGGGTGGTTCGGCGCACGCAGCAACACACGGTTGCCGGGCACCAGCCCCATGTCGCGCGTCAGCACATGGGCGATGCGGTTGGCGCGCTCCAGCAGCTCTGCATAGCTCCACTGCACGCCGGGGGCGCGAATGCAGACGCGCGCGCCGCCGCCGGCGGCCACCGCGCGGTCCAGCAGCTCGGTGGCGCAATTCAGTTGGGACGGAAACTGCAGTTCCGGCAACGTAAACAGGAACTCCGGCCACTGCTCGCGCGGCGGCAGGTGGTCGCGCGCGAACGTATCGACATGGGCGCTCGCCATGGCAGACCTCCTTACGAATCCGGGGCACGGGTGGCGCGCGCGGCCTCATACTCGCGCAACAGCTCGCGCGCGACGATCAAAAGCTGGATCTCGCTCGCGCCTTCGTAGATGCGCAACGGCCGGATCTCGCGGTACAGCCGCTCGACGCTCTCGCCGCTGCGCACGCCGCGGCCGCCAAAGATCTGCACCGCGGCATCGATCACCCGCTGCGCGCCCTCGGTGGCCGCGAGCTTTGCCATCGCCGCCTCGCGCGTCACGCGCGCACCCTGGTCGCGCAGCCACGCGGCGCGGTAGGTCAGCAGCGCCGCCGCGTCGATCGCAAGCGCCATGTCGGCGAGCTTGGCCTGCGTCAGCTGCAGGTCCGCCAGCCGCTGGCCGAACAGGCGACGCTCGGTGGCGTGCGCCAGGGCCTCCGCCAGTGCGCGGCGGGCCAAGCCGAGCGCGGCAGCCGCCACCGAGGTGCGGAACACGTCCAGCGTGCGCATCGCCAGCCGGAAGCCTTCGCCCTCCGCTCCGAGGCGTTGCGACGCCGGAAGGCGACAGTCCACGAAGCGCAGACGCGCCAGCGGATGTGGCGCGATCGCCTCGATGCGCTCGGCGACCGTAAGCCCCGGTGTGCCAGCCTCGACGATGAACGCGCTGATGCCACGCGCCCCGGCCGCC
>JANWUU010000209.1 GCA_025057735.1 Burkholderiaceae bacterium | reverse complement strand
GCGGACCGACCCGGTGCCGGCGCCCAAAGAGTTCAAGCCGTACGCCTACGAGGCGCGCACGCAGGTCGATCCGTTCGACCCGCAGAAGGTGGTGATGGCGGTGGCGCGGCAGCAGCAGGCGCGCGCCAGCGCGAGTGCCATCAAGCCCGATCTTGACCGGCGGCGCGAGACGCTGGAGGGATTCCCGCTCGACCAGATCCGGATGGTCGGCATGATGCGGCAGAACGGGGTCAACGTCGCTCTGCTGGAGACTAACGGCGCCACCCACCTGGTGCGCGTTGGCAACTACGTAGGGCAGAACTTCGGGTTGATCACGCGCATTTCCGAAACGGAGGTGCAGCTGAAGGAGATCGTGCAGGACGCGGCCGGCGAGTGGGTCGAACGACCGGCGAAACTGGAACTGCAGGAGGCGGCGCCGCGCACCGCGCAAGGACAAGGGAGAAAACAATGACCTCGACTCGGAAGACGATCGGCGCCGCCACGCGCGGTGTGTGGGCGCTCCTGCTGGCGCTGCTGGTGCCGGCGATCGCGCTGGCGCAGGCAGCCGGCAACAGTATCGAGCGCATCGATGCCACGCAGACCGGCACGAGCGTGACGCTGACGATCCAGATGAAGGCGCCGGTGACGGGGATTCCGGCCAGCTTCTCGGTCGCCAATCCGGCGCGCATCGCCATCGACCTGCCGCAGACGGTCAACAACCTGGGGCGTAACCTGGTCGAGATCAACCAGGGCGACCTGCGGTCGGTCAACGTCGTGCAGGCGCAGGATCGGTCGCGCGTGGTGCTGAATCTGCGCCGCGCCGTCACGCACGCGATCACGGTCGAGGGCAACACGATCCAGGTTGCGCTCGGAACGGCGAGCGACACGACGACGACCTTCCGCCCGGCCGAGACGCCGGCGGCACAGCCGGGCGCTACCGCCGCGGCTGCGCCGCGTGCGCCGGAGGGGCGGTCCCTGCGCGCGATCGATTTCCGCCGCGGCGCCGACGGCGAGGGCCGCGTGGTCGTGGATCTGTCGGATGCCAACACGAGCGTCGACATCCGCCAGCAGGGCAATCAGGTGATCGTCGACTTCCTGAACACCACACTGCCGGCAGCGCTGCGACGGCGGCTCGACGTCACCGACTTCGGCACGCCGGTGGCGATGGTCAACGCCTTCCAGCAGGGCGCCAACACGCGTCTGGTGATCGAGCCGCGCGGGTTGTGGGAGCAGAACGCCTACCAGAGCGACACGCGCTTCGTGGTGGAGGTCAAGCCGATCAAGGAGGATCCGACGCGGCTGTTCCAGGGGACGCGTCAGGGTTATCAGGGCGAGCGGCTGTCGCTGAACTTCCAGAACGTCGACGTGCGCTCGCTGCTGCAGGTGATCGCCGATTTCACCAACTTGAACATCATCACCAGCGACTCGGTGACCGGCTCGATCACCTTGCGGCTGAAGGACGTACCGTGGGACCAGGCCCTGGACATCATCCTGCAGAGCAAGGGCCTGGACATGCGCAAGAACGGCAACGTGATCATCGTGGCGCCGCGCGAAGAGATCGCCGCCAAGGAGAAGCTGGAACTGGAGGCGCGCAACCAGATTGCCGATCTGGAACCCCTGCGCACGGAGAGCTTCGTCGTCAACTACCAGAAGGCCGAGGACGTGCGCAAGCTGCTGGTCGACGACAAGCAGCGACTGCTGTCCAAGCGCGGCAGCGTGGTGGTCGATCAGCGCACCAACCAGCTGTTCGTGCAGGACACCGCCACCCGCCTGGAGGAGGTGCGGCGGCTGCTGCAGCGGATCGACATCCCGGTGCCGCAGGTGATGATCGAGGCGCGCATTGTCGAGGCCGACGACCGCTTCAGCCAAAACCTCGGCGCGCGCTTTGGCTTCGCTCGTATCACCAATGGAGAGTGGCTCAATGCGGGTGCCGGCAGCCAGTTCGGCACGGGTGGTGGTGGCGGCAGCAACAGTATCACGATCGGTGGAACGACGGTCACGAACCCAAACTTCGTCAATTTGCCGGCTGCAGGGATCGGTGGCTTCCCGGCCAGCTCGATCGGCTTGACGCTGTTCAACAGCAGCGTGACGCGGCTGCTGAACCTCGAACTGTCGGCGTTGGAGGCGGACGGCCGCGGCAAGATCATTTCGAGCCCGCGCGTCATCACCGCCGATAAGGTGAAGGCCCTGATCGAGCAGGGCACCGAGATCCCCTACCAGGCCGCAACATCCAGCGGCGCCACGCAGATCCAGTTCCGCAAGGCGGTGCTGAAGCTGGAGGTGACGCCGCAGATCACGCCGGAGGGCGCGATTTTCCTGGACGTGAAAGTGAACCGCGACAGCCCGAGCGCAATCGCCACCGGCGGCGCGGGGGTGGCGATTGACACCAAGGCGGTGCAAACGCAGGTGCTGGTCGAAAACGGCGGCACCGTGGTACTCGGCGGCATCTATGAGCAGACCGAGCGCACCACGATCACCAAGGTGCCGCTCTTGGGCGACGTGCCGGTACTGGGCTGGCTGTTCCGTAACCGCACGCGCGTCAACGACCGCACCGAACTGATGATCTTCATCACGCCGCGCATCGTCTCCGAGCGCGTGGCGGCGGCCGTGCGCTGACGCGCGCCGCGTCGTCAGGACAAAAAGGCCGCGCTGGCGGCCTTTTTGCTTTGGGGCGGTAATCTTGTGCGGGTGGAACCCTCGAGCAGCTCCGTGTTTCTCATCGGCATGATGGGCGCCGGCAAAACGACCGTCGGGCGGCTGCTGGCACGCGAGCTCGGCTACGAATTTCTCGACTGCGACCGCGAACTGGAGGCGCGCAGCGGCGTCACGGTGGCGACGATCTTCGAACTCGAGGGCGAGGAAGGCTTCCGGCGGCGCGAATCGGCCCTGCTCGAGGAATTGACCCGGCGCCCGCACATCGTGCTCGCCACCGGCGGCGGCGCGGTCCTGCGGCCGGAGAACCGCCAACACCTGCGCGAGCGCGGGCTGGTGATCTATCTGCAAGCCTCGGCCGACGAAATCGCGCGTCGCACGGCCGCCGACCGCACGCGCCCGCTGCTGCAGACCACCGACCCGCGCGCGCGCATCGTCCAGTTGCTGGCCGAGCGGGCGCCGCTTTACCAGCAGACCGCGCATCTGACCTTCCAGTCCTCGACGGCGAGCGCGAACCGTCTGGTGCGGCGCATGCTGCAGCATGCCGAGCTGCGGCGCCTGCGGCGCGCTCCGTAAAATGCTGGCCATGACCGCTGCGACGATCGAGCAGGGTACGGCCACCGTCGTCCGCGTGGCGCTGGGCGGGCGCAGCTACGACATCCGCATCGGACCGGGCCTGCTGCAGCGCCTGCCCGAATTCGTCGCGCCGTTGGCGCCGACCGCGCTGCTGGTGGTGACCGACGCCCCGGTGGCCACGCTGTATGGCGAGCGCGTCGCCGCGACGCTGCAGGAAGTCGCCCCGACGCGGCTGTGCGCGCTGACGGGAGGCGAAGCGGGCAAGGACCTGCGGGCCGTGGAGGGCGTGCTGCAAGCGCTGGTGCAGGTGCGCGCCGACCGAAAGAGCCTGGTCGTCGCGGTCGGTGGTGGCGTGGTCGGCGACATCGCCGGCTTTGCCGCCGCCATCTACATGCGCGGGATCGATTTCGTGCAGGTGCCGACCACGCTGCTGGCGCAGGTCGATTCCTCGGTCGGCGGCAAGACGGGTGTGAACCTCGCCGCCGGCAAGAACCTGGTCGGCGCCTTCCACCAGCCGCGCGCGGTGATCGCGGATACCGACACGCTGCGCACGCTGCCGCCGCGCGAGCTGTCTGCGGGCCTGGCGGAGATCATCAAGCACGGCCTGCTCGCCGATGCGGCGTACTTCGCGCAGATCGAAGCGGACCTGCCGCGGCTGCTTGCCTGCGAGGCCGACGCGCTGAGGCGTGTGATCGCGCGTTCCTGTGAGATCAAGGCGGCCATCGTGGCACGCGACGAACGCGAAAGCGGCGAGCGAGCGCTGCTGAACCTGGGTCATACGTTCGGGCACGCCATCGAGACGCTGACCGGGTATACGCGCTGGTTGCACGGCGAGGCCGTCGGTTGCGGGCTCTGCCTGGCGGCCGATCTGTCACGGCGGGTCGGGCTGCTCGATGGCGCGTCCGTGCAGCGCATCGAGGCGGCGGTAGAAGCGGCGCGGCTGCCGACCCGTATCAGCGGACTGTCGCGGGCGGCTGCCATCGAGGCGATGCGCGGCGACAAGAAAGCGCAGGCGGGGGACATCCGCTTCATCCTGCTGGAGCGCATCGGGCGCGCAATTCAGCGCAGCGTCCCGCCCGATGCGCTGAGCGAGACGCTGGCTGCCGCAGGCTTCGCATGACGGCGGACGAATCGGCGTTGGCTCCGTACGCCGCCGACCCGCGCCGTTCGCGCGGGCGTGTTCACCAAGAACCGCCGGCGGAGGGCCGTACCGACTATCAGCGGGATCGCGACCGTATTGTTCACTGCACGGCGTTCCGGCGGCTGGAGTACAAGACGCAGGTCTTCGTCAACCACGAAGGCGACCTGTTCCGCACCCGCCTGACGCACTCGCTGGAGGTGGCGCAGATCGGGCGCGGCATCGCGCGCGCGCTGCGCGTCAACGAGGATCTGGTGGAGGCAATCGCACTCGCGCACGATCTCGGGCACACGCCTTTCGGCCATGCCGGCCAGGATGCGCTGAACGAATGCATGCGGCCGTACGGGGGCTTCGAACACAACCTGCAGTCGCTGCGGGTGGTGGACGCGCTGGAGGAGCGCTACGGCGGCTTCAACGGCCTGAACCTGACGTTCGAGACGCGCGAGGGCATCCTCAAACACTGCTCACCGGAGAACGCGCGCCAGCTGGGGCCCTTGGGCGAACGCTTCCTGCTCAAACGCCAGCCCTCGCTGGAGGCGCAGATCGCCAATCTCGCCGATGAGATCGCCTATAACAACCACGACGTCGACGACGGCCTGCGCTCCGGGCTGCTGCGCATCGCGCAGCTCGACGAGGTACCGCTGTTCGCTCGCCACGCGCGCGCCGTGCATGCCGTCTTTCCGGGGCTGACTGAACGCCGTCTGATCCACGAGACGGTGCGGCGGATGATCAACGCGCTGATCGTCGATCTGCTGCAGGAGACGCGCGCGCGTCTGGCGGCCGCCGCGCCGCGCAGCATCGATGACGTGCGCGCGGCACCGCCGCTAGTTGCCTTCTCCGATGCGATGCGCGCCGAGAACGAACAGCTCAAGGCCTTCCTGCGCGATCACCTGTACCGGCACTACCAGGTAATGCGCATGACCAACAAGGCGCGCCGTATCGTGCGCGAGCTGTTCGCGGCGTTCCTGGAGGACCCGCGCCTGCTGCCGCCGGATCACCGCGAACGGGTGCAGCGCGAGGGCCCGCGGGCGATCGCGGACTATGTCGCCGGCATGACCGACCGCTACGCCATCAAGGAGCACCGGCGCCTGTTCGCGGTCGGCGAGATTTAGCGGGGCCATCCCGATCCCGTCCGCTATGGCCCGTCTGCCCAGGGTCGCCGCCGCCGGTTATCCGCACCACGTGATCCAGCGCGGCATCGACCGGCAGCCGGTCTTCCGTGCGCCTGCCGACTATCGGCGCTACCTGGAGTGTGTCGCCGACCAACTCGCCGTACGTGAGGTGGCGCTGCATGCGTACGTGCTGATGCCGAACCACGTCCACCTGCTCCTGACGCCAGGCACGCGGGAGGCGCTCAGCCGCTTCATGCAGGGCATCGGGCGGCGCTACGTGCGCTGGTTCAACGACGCCTATGCGCGCAGCGGCGCGCTATGGGAAGGGCGGTTCCGCTGTACGGTAATCGATGCCGACCGCTATCTGCTGGCCTGCATGCGCTACATCGAGCTCAACCCGGTGCGGGCCGGGCTGGCGGCC
>JANWUU010000183.1 GCA_025057735.1 Burkholderiaceae bacterium | reverse complement strand
CCCTTGCGCCCGCGTTTGAGGCGAGGGGCCGACTGCAGGATCACCTCGCACTTGTGCCGCCAGCGCGGTGGCAGTCGCCGTGGCGCCAGCTCGTTGAGGGCGACGAGGCGGGTGGCGAGCTCCAGGGAGGTGCGCGCCTGGTGGTTGCGCGGCAGATCGCGGTACAAATCGGTGCCCGTTAAAACGACGATGAGCGGCCGCTGCGGGTAGGCGTGCGCAAAGGCGCGGATGGATGCCGCCGAGCGGCGCGCATGCAGCGCGATCAGACAGTCGTCGGCGCCGCCGTCCCAGCGGTCGCTGACGCGGACCCGAAAGTGCGGCTTCAGAAAGCGCGCCCAGCGGGCGGCGGTGTGCCAGTTGCCGGTATTCGAGGCCGCCAGGGTGGGCGTAATAATCGCGACGCGGGGGCGAACAGGGCGCGGCAAGCGATGCGACGGCTTAACAAAGCGCAGCTGCGAGAGGCGCTGCTCGATGCGCGGCAGTATACGCAGGCGTGGCTTGCGGACCTGGACGATGCGCGTTGGCAGGTGCCGTATCTGCCGATCATCAATCCGCCGCTGTGGGAACTGGGCCACGTCGGCTGGTTCCAGGAGCGCTGGTGCCTGCGCTGGCGCGACGGGGCCGTGCGCGAGCCGGCGCGCCTGCGGGACGCCGACCGCTGGTACGACTCCAGCGCGGTTGCGCATGCGACGCGCTGGACGCTCGATCTGCCCGACCGCGGCGCCACGGAACGCTATCTGCAGCGGGTGCTGGAGGACACGCTCGAGGCGCTGCATCGGGCCGAGGACAGCGACGACGGCCTTTATTTTTTTCGCCTCGCGCTGTATCACGAAGACATGCACGGCGAGGCGTTTGCCTACACGCGGCACACGCTGGCATATCCGCCGCCGCCGGCGCTCGCCATGACCGTGCGGCGGTTCGATCGCGGCGGCGACGTGGCGCTTGCCGGGGCGGAATTCATGCTGGGCGCACCGCGCGGCGCCGGCTTCGTGTTCGACAACGAAAAATGGGCGCATCCGGTGCGCCTGCAGCCGTTTGCGATCGCGCGCCGGCCGGTGACCAACGCCGAATATCTATCGTTCGTCGAGGCCGGTGGCTACGAGCGGCCGCAGCACTGGGACGAGGCCGGCCGCGCATGGTTGGCGCACACGCGGCGACGCCATCCGCGCGACTGGCGTTTCTTCGACGGTCAGTGGCAGCAACGCGTCTTCGACCGCTGGGTGCCTCTGGTAAGCGATGAGCCGGTGATGCACGTCACCGCCTTCGAGGCGGAGGCCTGGTGTCGCTGGGCGGGACGTCGGCTGCCCAGCGAGGCCGAGTGGGAGTTCGCAGCCACGAGCGGTGCCATTGAATGGGGAGAGGCGGTGTGGGAGTGGACCGCGAGCCCCTTTGTGCCGTATCCGGGCTTCGCCCCGGACGCCTATCGCGACTATTCGGTGCCCTGGTTCGGCACGCATCGGGTGGTGCGCGGCGGCTCGTTCGTGACGCGGCCGCGGATGCGGCATCCGCGCTACCGCAATTTCTACACGCCGGAGCGCGACGACCCGTTCATCGGTTTCCGCTCGTGCGCCCTGGAAGTGCCGGGTTGAAGGCGGGCGTGGTGGCGCGGTGCCGGCTCGTGCGCCTCACTCGGCGCCGACCGCCGACGGCCCGAACGCCACGGCGCGGAAACCACAGTCGACGTAGATGATTTCGCCGGTGATGCCGGAGGCAAGATCAGAGAGCAGGAAGGCGGCGGCATTGCCGACCTCCTCGATGGTGACATTGCGGCGTAGCGGCGCGGTCCTCTCGTTGTACTCCAGCACGCGCGAGAAGCCCTTGATGCCGCTGGCGGCCAGGGTCTTAATCGGACCTGCCGAGATGCCGTTGACGCGGATGCCCTGCGGACCGAGATCGGCCGCCAGATAACGCACGCTGGCCTCCAGCGACGCCTTGGCCAGCCCCATGGTGTTGTAGTGCGGCACCGCACGCTCCGCCCCGAGGTAGGTGAGGGTCAGCAGCGAGGCGCGCCGGCCGCCCAGCAGCGGCAGCACGGCCTTCGCGAGCGCCGGAAAGCTGTAAGCGGAGATGTCGTGCGCGATGCGGAAATTCTCGCGGCTCAAGCCGTCGAGGAAGCTGCCGGCGATCGCCTCGCGCGGCGCGAAGCCGATCGAATGCACCAGACCGTCGAGCGCGCCCCAAGACCGCTTCAGACCCTCCGCGAGCGCGGCGATCTGCGCGTCGTCGGCGACGTCGCAGGGAAAGACAAGCTGCGAGCCGAACTCGGCTGCGAACTCGGTGATGCGTTCGCGAAAGCGCTCGCCGACGTAGGAGAACGCGAGCTCCGCGCCCTCGCGCCGGCACGCCTGCGCAATGCCGTAGGCGATCGAGCGGTTGGACAGCAGCCCGGTGATCAGGATGCGTTTGCCGGACAGGAACCCCATGCGGGCCTCGCAGGTCGGGATGACGGGAAAAGACGGTCAGCGGCGCGCCGACAGCGCGGAGGCTGCGCGCGCCGGGCCGCGCGCGCTGGAGGTCTGCACCACGCCGCTCTTGCGGCGTGGCGCAGCGGCGGTGCGTACGCTCTTCGGTTGCGGCCGCGCCGCCGGCGCGCGCGCCACCGTCAACGTCAGCCGCTGCCCGGCGAACAGCGCCCCGCCGTGCAGGTTGTTCCAGGCGGCGATTTCCTCCGGACGCACGCCCCAGCGCCGCGCCACCGAGGCGAGCGTGTCACCGCGGCGGACGCGATAGGTGATCTGGCGCAGGTTGGACTGCTCCGGCACCA
>JANWUU010000147.1 GCA_025057735.1 Burkholderiaceae bacterium | reverse complement strand
GCGACCTACCGCCAGTCGCTGCTGTTCGGCTTTCCGTATACGCTGCAGGGCGGCGTCGGCGTCGACTCCACGCGCAACGTCGCCTACGCCGATGTGCTGCTGCCCCCGAAACCCGATGGCGCCAATGACAGCCTCGGCGGGCTGCTGGAGAACACGGACGTGGCCAACGTGCTCACCCGCCGCTGGGCGCTCGGCGTGGCGCGCACGTATACGCAGGACCGCGGCGATGTGGGCTACGACACGCGCATCACCCTGGGCTTCCAGCGCGAGCTGCGGCGGCCCAAAACCGGCTCTGATTTTGAGCCACGCACCAACGACATGCTGTCGGCCACCTACACCTGGACGCGGCGCGCGGTCGATTCGATCACCGACCCGCGGCGCGGCGACATCCTGACAATGCGCGTCGGCGCCGGCCTGTCGCGCTCCGGCATCGCCGACACCTTCGTGTACAGCTACGGCCGCTATCTGCGCTATTTCGAACTCGGCCGCGACAACCAGATCATCCTGCGTGGCGAGGCCGGACATACGCTGGCCGATGACCTGTCGCGCGTGCCCAACGAGTTCCTGTTTCGGGCGGGCGGCGCCGGCAGCGTGCGCGGCTACGGGTACCAGACGCTGGGCGCCAAGACCGGCGCCGCCACGCTCGGCAGCCGGTCGCTGATCGCCGGCTCGGCCGAATACGTGCGCTGGTTCAGCGCCGCCTGGGGGGGCGCGCTCTTCTACGACGTCGGTGACGCCGACGACCGGCTGATGGCGGTGACCTGGGCCAAAGGCTACGGCGCCGGCCTGCGCTGGAAGACGATCGCTGGGCCGCTCGCGCTGGACGTCGCCTACGGCGAGCGCGTGCGCCGCTGGCGGCTGCACTTCGCGATCGCCATCGCCTTCTAGCCCATGGACGAATCAGGCCGCCCTGCACGTCCCTGGCGCCGGCTGACCACCCTGCTGGCGGTGGCTTTCGTGCTGGTCGGCGCGGTCGCCGGCGCGATTCGCTGGCTGGTGGGCAGCACCGACGGACTGCGCCTGGTCGTACGCGCCGTCAACTTCATGACCCCCGCGCGCGTACACGCCGAGACGCCGCGCGGTGCGCTCGCCACCGGGTTCGGCTTCGGGCGACTGCACATCGCAGTCGGACGGACCGAGGTCGACATCCTGGATCTCTCCGCGGATCTGGCCGACGTCGGTCTCGCGCCGCTGCGCTTTTCCTTCGCGGCGCTGTCGGCACGGCGCGTGCAGGTACGCGTGCGTCCCGATCCGAGCGCCGGCGAGACGCCGCCGGCGTCGATCGCCTCGCCGGTCGCGGTGGATGTCCTGCGGCTCGACCTGGGCGAGTTCCTGCTGCGTGTCGGACCCGACGACGTCGCGACCGATCTGTCCGCGCGCGCCATCGCAGGTCGGATCGCGCTCGACGCGGGCGGCTACCGCATCGACGATGGGGTGTTCGCATTCGGACGCGCCGACGCGCCGCTGGCGGCCACCCTCCGCGGCACGCTGGGCGGCGCGGCGCCCTTCGCGTTACAGGCCGAGGGCACACTGCGCTCACAACTGCATGACAAGCCCCTGCAGGCGACGCTTGCCGCGCACGGCTCGCTGACGCGCTTCGAACTGACCGCCAGCGTAACAGGCGGGGGTGCCGCAGGCGCACTGGCGGCAACTGTGGCGAGCTTCGAGTCGCCGGCCTTGCGTGCCCTGCACGTCGACGTGCGCGGCATCGACCCGCGGCTGTGGTCGTCCACCGCGCCGAGCGCGGATCTCGCCGTGCGGGCCGATTTGCAGCCCACGGCCGGCCCCGATTTCGGACTGGCCGGCGAGATCGGGCTCGCCAATGCGGCGGCCGGTCCGTTCGATGCCGGCCGCATCCCCCTGCGCGCGGCCTCGGGACGCCTGTGGTGGCAGGGCGAGGCGTTGCGTGTGCGTCAGATCGACGCCCACCTGACGCACGGCCGCGTCCAAGGCGAGGGGTCGATGCGCTGGGGCGACGCGTTCGCCTGGGAGATCGACGCCCGCCTGCGTGAGGTCGAGCTGGCCGCCCTGCATACGCGGCTGCGCCCGCTGCGCGTGGATGGGCGCATCGCCGTCCAGCGTGCCCGCCAAGTGCACGCGGTACAGGCCGAACTGCGGCATCAGGGGCAGTTCGCGGCACAACTGGCGCTCGACCTCAATGTCGACAGCGAGCGAATCGCATTGCGGCGTGCCGCGCTCGCGCTCGGCGAGGGGACGCTGTCGGCCGGCGGGGAGATCGCCCTGACCGGGACGCGCGCGGTGCGCCTGCGCGGCGAGGCGCAGGCGCTCGATCTCGGCCGCCTGGTCGAAGGGATGGCCGTGCGGCTGGGCGGCGAATTCACCTTGGAGGGTACCCTGCCGCCGCAGCCCAGCGGGCAGCTCACCCTGCGCCTGGCCGACAGCGCAGCCTTCGGGCGGCCGCTGGCAGGGCGCGTGGCCGCGAGCCTGTCGTCGGAGCAGCGCTTTGCGGTGGATGCCGATCTCGCGCTGCGCTCGGCCCGTGTGCGCGCCACCGGCGCGCTCGATGGCAGCGACAGCGCGATCACGTTCGACGTCCAGGTACCGGCCTTGCAGGAGCTCGCGCTGCCGCTGCGCGGCGCGCTCTCGATGCAGGGCTCGCTGCGTGGCCATTGGCGCGCGCCGGCGCTGTCGGCCCGCCTGCAGGCGAGCTCGCTGCGAGCGGACCCGCATGCGCTGCAGACACTGACCGCCGCGGTCGAGTATGGCGGCGGCGAGGACGGCGCCGTGTCCGTGCAGGCCGAAGCAAATGGCTACCGGTGGTTCGGCGCGGCGCCGCTTGTGGTCCCGTCGGCGCGGCTCACCGTCCAAGGGCGCGCCAGCGCGCACGAACTCCGTCTCGAGGCGAGCGACGACAGCGGCCATGTTGCGCGCGTTGTGGCTGCGGGCGGCTTCCTGGGTGACGGCTGGGCCGGCCGGCTGACGCAAGCGCGCGTCGAGGGAGCGCTGGCGCTCGCGCTCACCGACGCCGCGCCGCTGCAGATCGGGCGCGCGGGCCTTCGCGTCGGTCCGGCCCGCCTGTCGGTGGTCGGTGCGGCCGTCGAGGATCTGACCGTCGCGGTTGGCGGCGGTCGCCTCGAGACGCGCGGCCGTTTCGCCGGTTTTCGCCCTGCCGATCTGATCGCCCGCCGCAGCGCGAGCCTACTGCCGCGTGCGCCGCGCGAACCGCTTGCGCTGCGCGGCGCCTGGGATGTCACGCTGGCGCAGCGTGCCGACGGCGAACTGACGATCGAACGGGAGAGCGGCGACCTATACGCCGCCGCCGGCGAGCAGGCCGCCATGGGTGTGAGCGAGTTGCGCCTGGCAGCGCGCCTGCACGCCAACGCGCTGTCGGCGACGCTC
>JANWUU010000144.1 GCA_025057735.1 Burkholderiaceae bacterium | reverse complement strand
GGCGCTGCTGTCGCGGGCGGCGGTCTACGTGCTGCAGCCGCTGTCGCCGGCGGAACTGGAGACGCTGCTGGCGCGCGCGTTGGCGCAGCACCTGGCGCCGTTGGCGCTCGACGACGAGGCGCGGCGGCTGCTGATCGAGGCCGCCGATGGCGACGCGCGCCGGCTCCTCAACACGCTGGAGGTGGTGGCCGCGGGCGCGCGCCGTGCCGGCCGCACCGCTGTCGACGTCGGCTTCCTGCGGCAGACGCTGCCGGCCAGCCTGCGCCGTTTCGACAAGGGCGGCGACGCCTTCTACGACCAGATCTCCGCCCTGCACAAATCGGTGCGCGGGTCCGACCCCGATGCGGCGCTGTACTGGTTCGCGCGCATGCTCGACGGCGGTGCCGACCCGCGCTACGTCGCGCGGCGCGCGATCCGGATGGCCGTGGAAGACATCGGGCTTGCGGACCCGCGCGCGCTGCGGGTGGCGCTCGACGCCGCCGAGGCCTACGAGCGGCTCGGCTCGCCGGAGGGCGAACTGGCCCTGGCGCAGGCGATCGTCTACCTGGCGGTGGCGCCGAAATCGAACGCCGTCTACCGCGCCGTCGGCGCGGTGACCGAGTTCGTGCGGCAGGACGGCTCGCGGCCGGTGCCGCTGCATCTGCGCAACGCGCCCACCGGGCTGATGCGCGCGCTTGGCCATGGCCGCGGCTACCGCTATGCCCACGATGAGGAGGACGCCTACGCGGCCGGCCAGAGCTACCTGCCCGAGGGCATCGGGCAGCGCCGCTGGTACGAGCCGACCGCTCAGGGGCTGGAGGCGCGCATCGCGCAGCGGCTGCAGGCGCTGCGGGCGCGCGATGCGGCGGCGCGCGGGCAGGACGAGACGCCTCCGTACAATCCGCGCTCCGCGTAAGCGAGCTCAACGCATGATCGACATCGCATGGCTGCGCAAGGACCTCGCCGCGGTGGCGGCGCGGCTGCGTACGCGCGGCTTCGCGTTCGACACAGTCGCCTTCGAGGCGCTGGAAGCCGAACGCAAGTCCGTGCAGGTGCAGACCGAGCAGTTGCAGGCGAAAAAGAACGCCCTGTCCAAGCAGATCGGGCAGATGCGCGCCCGCGGCGAGGACGCCGCGACGCTGATGGCCGAGGCCGCCCGCATTCCGGATGCGCTCAAGGCGCTGGAGGCGCAACTGGCCGACGTGCAGGCGCGGCTGCAGAGGCTGCTGCTGGGCGTGCCCAATGTGCCGCACGCCTCGGTGCCGATTGGGCGCAGCGCGGAGGACAACGTCGAGGTGCGGCGCTGGGGCGAACCACGCCGCTTCGATTTTCCGGTGCGCGATCATGTCGATGTGGGCGCACCGCTCGGGCTCGATTTCGAGACCTCGGCCAAGCTGTCCGGCGCGCGCTTCGTCGTGATGCGCGGGCCGGTGGCGCGCCTGCACCGGGCGCTCGCGCAGTTCATGCTCGACCTGCAGACGCGCGAGCACGGCTACACCGAGTGCTACACGCCGTACATCGTGACCGCCGAGACGCTGACCGGCACCGGCCAGCTGCCGAAGTTCGAGCAGGACCTATTTGCCGCCAGAAAGGGCGGGCAAGAGGGCGCCGGCGAACCGCTGTACCTGATCCCGACGGCGGAGGTGTCGCTGACCAATTTCGTGCGCGATGCGATCCTGAAGGAAAGCGATCTGCCGCTGAAGCTCACCGCGCACACGCCCTGTTTCCGCTCCGAGGCGGGCAGTTACGGCAAGGACACGCGCGGCATGATCCGGCAGCACCAGTTCGACAAGGTCGAGCTGGTGCGCATCGAGCATCCGGAGAGATCGTACGAGGCGCTGGAGGAGATGGTGCGGCACGCCGAGGCGGTGCTGCAGCGCCTGGAACTGCCTTACCGCGTCGTGCAGCTCTGCACCGGCGATCTCGGGTTCGCCGCCGCCAAGACCTACGATCTAGAGGTGTGGCTGCCGGCGCAGAACGCATACCGGGAAATCTCCTCCTGCTCGAACTGCGAGACCTTCCAGGCGCGCCGCATGCAGGCGCGCATGAAGACCGCGCAAGGAAAAAACGAGCTCGTGCATACGTTGAACGGCTCCGGCCTCGCGGTGGGTCGCACGCTGGTCGCCGTGCTGGAGAACTACCAGCAGGCCGATGGCTCGGTGACGGTGCCGCGCGCCCTGCGGCCGTACCTGGACGGCTTGGAGCGGCTGATACCGCCGTGTTGACGTGCTGCGCTGGGCGTGCACGCACGCTGCCGCGCGCCGCATGCGTTAGCATTCGCGCCGAAGCCATGCCCCACGGAGAGGTGGCAGAGTGGTCGAATGCG
Organism: Burkholderiaceae bacterium; assembly: GCA_025057735.1. The sequence continues at coordinate 749 of JANWUU010000144.1, read as the reverse complement.
CCGGATTCGAAATCCGGTGTACCGATCTTTCGGTACCGTGGGTTCGAATCCCACCCTCTCCGCCAAGCGATTTCCCCGCCCGGCGTCTCTTGACGCGGCCGCCGATGGCGCGCAGCGCATCGCGCTGACTCAGGCGTGCGCGCCCAGGTGCCGGCGGGTGTCGACGCCCGCGGCCCTTCCCGCTACGCTGTCAACGGCAGGCGACACGCGCCTGCGAAAGTTGCATTTGACGGGGGCGGCGTGCGCGGGGCGTATCCCTTCTCGGCCATCGTCGGGCAGGACGAAATGAAGACGGCGCTGCTGATCGCCGCCGTCGACGACAGCGTCGGCGGCGTGCTGGTCTTCGGCGAGCGGGGCACGGGCAAGTCGACCACGGTGCGCGCCCTGGCGGCGCTTCTGCCGCCGCTGCGGGTGGTCGCGGACTGCCCGTACCAGTGCGAGCCGCGGGCGCCGGCAGGGCTGTGTGCGGTCTGCCAGCCGCGCCGCGGACGCGGGCAACGCAGCCGGCGCCTGGCGTCGCGTCGCGTCGCGGTACCGGTGGTCGATTTGCCGCTGGGCGCGACCGAGGACCGCGTGCTCGGGGCGCTGGATCTGGAGCGGGCGCTCGCGCGCGGCGAGCGTCACTTCGAACCGGGGCTGCTGGCGCGCGCCAATCGCGGGTTCCTTTATATCGACGAGGTCAACCTGCTGGAAGACCACCTGGTCGACGTGTTGCTGGACGTCGCCGCCTCGGGCGAGAACGTGGTCGA
>JANWUU010000253.1 GCA_025057735.1 Burkholderiaceae bacterium | reverse complement strand
CGTCGGGCCGGACAACGGTCTGCTGTCGGTCGTCTACCAGCGCGCCGCGCCGGCGCAGTGTGCGCGCATCGCCTGGCGCCCGCCGGCGGCAAGCGCCTCGTTCCACGGCCGGGATCTGTTCGCGCCGGTGGCGGCGCGCCTTGCGGCGGGGACGCTGCCGCGCGACTGGCTCGTCGCCAAAGCGCGCCCCGATGTGCTGCTCGACCCCGCGCCGCTTCCGCGCGTGATCTACGTGGACCACTACGGCAACTGCATGACCGGCATCCCGGCGCGCGGAATCGAACGCAACGCGCGCCTTGCGGTCGCCGGCCGCGAAATCGCCTACGCGCGCGTGTTCGGCGAAGCCGCGCCCGACGCGCCCTTCTGGTACGAAAACAGCATCGGCCTGGTCGAAATCGCGCTGCCGCGCGGCAGCGCTGCAGCGACCCTTGCGATCGGCATCGGCACGCCGGTGGCATGGACAGACTGAACGCTGGGTCCGCGCGAGGTCCGGCGGCGGACAGCGTCGTGGCACCGCCGCGAGCGCTAACCCTGCGGTTGCTGAAAACGCTTAGCGCGATTGGGGCAGGGGCGAGAAAGTCTCCAATGAGACGCCGGCGGCGCCGCTGCCACCGACGTGTTTGGACGGGAATCCTGGTGGCCAAGGGCGGAATCGAACCACCGACACAAGGATTTTCAGTCCTCTGCTCTACCAACTGAGCTACTTGGCCACACGCGCGCAGCGCTCCGATACGAACACCATCGAAGCGGCCAACGTCAACGCACTTCAATCTTAACGGATCCCGATCCGCCAGCCGGCGCGCGCACCGACCGGGCCCGCCCGACGCAACTGCTCGGCTGCCGGTGGTTCGAATGCGCTCTGCCTGACAGCCGCAGCAAGGCGGCCACCGGTATTCCCCGGCAGACGCAGGTTTCGCGCCACGGCAGCGCCGCGTATGCTGCGTGTCCGGCGAGGACGTGATGCAGACGGCAGGCCCGAACTGGCGGCGCAGGTCTGTGAAGGAGGCGTTCGCGGATGCAGCACGAGGAAGCGGTTGACGTGGCCGTCGTAGGCGCAGGGGTCGTTGGACTTGCCGTGGCGCTTGCATGTGCGCAGGCGGGGCTTTCGGTGACCCTCATCGGGCCGGCGACACGGTCCCTTCGGGCGGCCAAGGCGGATGCATTCGACGCGCGGATTTACGCCTTGTCGCCCGCATCGGTTGGGCTGCTGCAGCAGCTGCGCGTTTGGGCGCAGGTCGATGCGGCCCGCGTACAGCCGGTGGCGCGCATGCGCGTCTTTGGCGACACGGGCGCTGAACTTAAGTTTGACGCGTATTCGGCTGCGGTCGAGCGGCTGGCGACGATTGTCGAGGAGGCCGAGCTGATACGCGTGCTCGGGGCTGCCTGTGCTTACACACCAAGGTTGCAGCGCGTCGAAGCCGAGTTCAGCGGCTACGCGCTCACGGAAAATTCGATCCGCGTGGTCTTCGGCCGCAGCGCGCTGCGTGCCCAACTGCTGGTCGGCGCTGACGGCGCGCGCTCTGCCGTGCGCGCAGCGGCCGCCATCCCTGCGGAGGAGTTCGCGTACGGTCAAACGGCAGTGGTCGCGAATTTCGCTGCACAACGCCCCCATGATGGCACGGCTTTTCAATGGTTCACGGACGAGGGCGTAGTGGCATTGTTGCCGCTGCCTGATCTGAACGGACGCGCGGCG
>JANWUU010000248.1 GCA_025057735.1 Burkholderiaceae bacterium | reverse complement strand
TGCGCTTCGAGGTGCTGGAGGGCGACCGCCGGGTCGGCGCGTTCGTCGTGCGACATCGCGGCCGGCTGCGTGCTTTCGTGAACCGCTGCGCGCACGTGGCGATGGAACTGGACTGGCAGCCGGGCGCGTTCTTCGACGCCGAGGGCCGCTGGCTGATTTGTGCCACGCATGGCGCCCTGTACGACCCCGACACCGGCGGCTGCGTCGGAGGGCCGTGCCGCGGACGAGGCGGCCTGCGGCCGCTGCAGGTCGTCGAGGCGCGGGGACGGATCTGCTGGATCGAGGAGGCGCCTTTCAGCGCGCCCGCGGACGGCTGAGCGGCGGGGCGGCCAACGCAAACACCGCCGGCGCGCGCGCCAGCACGGCAGGCGCCGGCATGCAGCGCCATTGTGCGATCCGCCGGGCGGCGATGAACTCCTCGGCCGTCGTCAGCGCGATGGCGATGCATAGTTCGGTATCGGCGGCGCAATGCGCGAGCAGCGCACCGAACAGTTTCTGGTTGCGGTAGGGCGTTTCGATCCACAACTGGGTTTCGCCGGCGCGGGCGCGCGCTTCGAGGGCGGCGATCGCCCGCGCCAGTGCGCGTGCGTCCTGCGGCAGGTAGCCGACGAAGCGGAAGTGCTGACCGTCGAAGCCGCTGGCCATCAGGGCGAGCAGGATCGCCGACGGTCCCACCAGCGGCTTGACCGGGATGCCGAGCGCGTGCGCGCGCGCGACGATGCTCGCGCCCGGATCGGCCACAGCCGGGCAGCCGGCCTCGGCGAGTATCGCCACGTCCGCGCCGCCGAGCGCGGGCTGCAGCCATCCATCGATGCGGGCCGCATCGGGGTGGTGCCCCACCTCGGCGATGGCGAGTTCCCGCAGCGGCACCGGATGCGCGATCGCACGCAGGAACGCGCGCGCGCTCTTGGCGCGCTCGGCAAGGAAATGGCGGGTGCCGCGGGCGGCCGCGAGGACCGGTGCCGGCAGCACCTGCTCCGGGGCCGTCGCGCCAAGCGGCGTGGGCAACAGCAGCAGGCGGCCGCGTACGCTCGTCATCGCGGCAGCACAGAAACCCCGAAGTCGGCTAGCAGAGACGTCACGGTGATCAGCGGCAGGCCGATCAGGGCGGTCGGATCCTCGGAGCGCACCGCCTCGACCAAGGCGATGCCGGCGGACTCGATCTTGGCCGCGCCGGCGCAGTCGTACGGTTCATCGAGGTGCAGGTACGCCTCGAGCGCAGCGCGCGGCAGCGTGCGGAAACGCACCTCGGTCGGCACGTTGGCCGTCCGCAGGGCACCGCCGGCAGCATCGAGCAGTGCCACGGCCGTATGAAACACCACGGTGCGCCCCTGCATCCGTTCCAGCTGCGCGAGCGCCGCTGCGAATCCGCCCGGCTTGCCGAGGCGCGTGCCGTCCACTTCGGCCACCTGGTCGGAGCCGATGATCAGCGCCCCGGGATGATGGGCCGCGACCGCGCGCGCCTTTTTCTCGGCGAGCCGCAGCGCGGTGGTGGCCGGCGACTCGCCCGGCAGCGCCGCTTCATCGACGTCGGGTCGCGCGACGAGAAAGGGCAGCCGCAACCGCTCGAGCAGCGCGCGTCGGTAGGGCGAGGTGGAGGCGAGTACGATCGTGCGCATCAGGCAGCGGGCAGCGGGGAGTTTAGCGGTCCATGTCGCAACGAGAGTGTTTCGTCGATGTCTACGAGCTGGCGCAGCGCGCCGCTGCGGTCGAGGGGACGCTATCCCTCGCCGCGGCAATGCGGCTGCGCGGCGCTTTGCGGCACGCCGATGGCGCGCTTGCGTTCCGGCTGCACGGGATGCGCGATGCGCGCGGCCGTCCGGGCGCGGTGCTGACCCTGCGCGGCGCGTTGCCGCTGGTCTGCGACCGCTGCCTGCAGCCGCTCGACGTCGAACTCGATCACCGCGCGGCGTTCTTTTTCGTCCGTACGGAGGCCGAGCTGGCGCGGCTGCCGGTGACGGACGACGCGGAGGAACTCCTGCTCGGCAGCCGGCATTTCGACGTCCTGGCGCTGGTCGAAGACGAAGCCATCCTGTGTCTGCCGATCTCGCCCCGTCACGCGCAGTGCGCGCCGATCGGCGAGGCACCGGCGGCGCGGGAAGGAGGCGAGCGGACGTTCGCCGCGCTGGCGCGCCTGCGTGGCGCTCGGTGATGCGGCGCGGCGCTTCGGTACAATCGCGCACTTTTCCTCGCCTGGGGAACCTATGGCCGTCCAACAGAACAAGAAGTCCGTTTCCAAGCGCGGCATGCGCCGCGCGCACGACTTTTTGCGCAATCCGCCGCTTGCCATCGAGCCCACCACGGGCGAAGTGCATCGACGCCACCACGTCAGCGCGAGCGGCGTGTACCGCGGCAAGAAAGTGATCACGCCCAAGGGCGAGTGATCGGCGCAGCGCGGGCGGTACCGTCGCGCGGGCATGAGCGTTCGCATCGCCATCGACTGCATGGGCGGTGACCACGGCGTGTCGGTCACCGTGCCGGCCGCGTTGGCTTTCCTGCGTGCGACGGCCGACGCCGAGACGCTGCTGGTCGGTCGCCGCGAGGCGATCGAGCCCTTGTTGGTCGACAATGATCTCGCCGCACGCCTGCGGGTGGTCGACGCGCGCGAGGTGGTGGCGATGGACGAGCCGCCCGCGCAAGCGCTGCGGGCCAAGCGCGATTCCTCGATGCGGGTGGCGGTCAACCTCGTCAAGGAGGGCGAGGCCGACGCCTGTGTGAGTGCGGGCAACACCGGCGCGCTGATGGCGATCTCGCGCTTCGTGCTGAAGACGCTGGACGGCATCGACCGGCCGGCGATCGCCACCGTCATTCCGAACCGGACCGGCGGCGTGACGACGATGCTGGATCTCGGCGCCAACGTCGACTGCACGCCGGAACATCTGCTGCAATTCGCGGTGATGGGGGCGGCGCTGGTGGCGGCGGTCGACGAGAAGGAACGGCCCAGCATCGGACTGCTGAACATCGGCGAGGAGGCGATCAAGGGCAACGAGGTGGTGCGACGCGCCGCCGAACTGCTGCGCGCCAGCCCGCTGAACTTCTACGGCAACGTCGAGGGCAACGACGTCTACAAGGGCACCACGGACGTGGTGGTCTGTGACGGGTTCGTCGGCAATGTGGCGCTGAAGACCGCCGAGGGGCTGGCGCAGATGCTGGTGGCCATCATCCGCGAGGAATTCGAGCGCGGCTGGGGCTCGAAGCTGCTGGCGGCGATCGCCTACCCGGTGCTGGGGCGGATCAAGCGGCGCGTGGATCCGCGCCGCTACAACGGCGCCAGTTTGCTCGGGCTGCGCGGCATCGTGATCAAGAGCCACGGCTCGGCCGATGCGTTCGCCTTCGAATGCGCCCTGCGCCGCGCCTACGACGAGGTGCGCCACCGCCTGCTGGAGCGCACCGTCGCGGCCATGCAGCCGTTCGCGGCGCAGCTGGCGCGCTCGACGGCCGCCGCCGACGCCTGACGATGCCAAGCTACAGCCGCATCATCGGCACCGGCGGTGCGTTGCCGGCGCGGGCGGTCGGCAACGACGAACTGGCGCGCGATCTGGCACGGCGTGGCGTCGAGACCTCCGACGAGTGGATCGTCGCGCGTACCGGCATCCGCCAGCGCTAT
>JANWUU010000403.1 GCA_025057735.1 Burkholderiaceae bacterium | reverse complement strand
GCCTCCTCGACCGCGCAGTCGGCCGCACCGGCCTGCGCGCGCAGCGCAGCCGCCAGCGGATGGTTGCTGGCCGCGGCGGCGCCGGCGGCGAGCGCCAGCGCCTGCTCGCGCGCGACACCCTCGGCGGTGGCCACGGCCGCCACCCGCGGGCGGCCCTCGGTCAGTGTGCCGGTCTTGTCGAATGCGACCACACGCACGGCGCACGCGATCTCCAGCGCCTCGGCATCCTTGATCAGGATGCCGCGCCGCGCCGCCACCCCGGTGCCGGCCACGATCGCCGTCGGGGTGGCGAGCCCGAGGGCGCACGGACAGGCGATCACCAGCACGCTGACGGCGGCGACGATCGCCGTCTCGATGCTGGCGCCGGCGGCGAGCCAGCCGACGACGGTGACGGCCGCGATGGCCAGCACCACCGGCACGAACACCGCGGCCACGCGGTCGACCAGGCGCTGGATCGGGGCCTTGGCCGCCTGCGCGTCCTCGACCCAGCGGGCGATCTGCGCCAACATCGTGTCCGCCCCGACCGCGGTCGTCACGATCTCGATGCGGCCGCTGCCGTTCAGCGCGCCGGCGGCGACGCGGTCGCCGGCCGCCTTCGACACCGGCAGGCTCTCGCCGGTCAGCAGCGATTCGTCCACGGCCGTGGCACCGGCGCGGATCATGCCGTCCACCGGAATGCGCTCGCCCGGTAGCACGATGACCACGTCGCCGGCGGCAACCTGCTCGACAGGCACCAGCATCTCCTCGCCGCCGCGTAGCACGCGCGCCTGCTGCGGACGCAGCTGTCCGAGCAGCCGCACGGCGGCGGTCGTGGCGCGCTTGGCGCGCGCCTCCAGCAGCCGGCCGGTCAGCACCAGCGCGATCACCACCGCCGCGGCCTCGAAATACAGATGGCCGCCCTGCCCGCGCCACCACAAGTAGAGCGACAACCCGTAGGCTGCGAGCGTGCCCAGCGTCACCAGCAGATCCATGTTGCCGGTGCGGGCGCGCAGCGCGCGCGCGGCGGCCACGTAAAAATGACGCGCGCACCAGAGTTGCACCGGAGTGGCGAGCAGCCACTGCAGCCAGGCGGGCAGCGTCCAGTGCCAGCCGAAGGCGGCGCCCGCCATCGGCGCGGCCAGTGGCGCGGCCAGCGCCAACGCGAGCGCCGCATCGCGCGCAAGCGCCGCCGCGTGCGCCGCTGCCGGCTCCTCGCCAGCCGACAGGCTTGCCGCGCGGTAACCGGCGGCGGCCACCGCGGCCGCCAGCGCCGCCTCATCGACCGCGCCGCGGACCGCCTCCACGTAGGCGCGTTCCTGCGCCAGGTTCACACTGGCCGACAACACGCCCGGCACGGCGACCAGCGCCTGCTCGACGCGCGCCACGCAACTCGCGCAGTGCATGCCTTCGATCGACAGCATGAGCCGCTGCGTCGGCACCGCATAGCCGGCGGCGTCTACCGCCGTCACGAGCTGCCGAGCGTCGATGCGGTCCGCCTCGATGGCGGCCGCCTCGGTGGCCAGGTTCACCGCCACGCGCCGCACCCCCGGCACCGCCGCCAGCGCCTTTTCCACGTGCGCCACGCAACTGGCGCAGCTCATGCCCTGCACCGGCAGCACGAAGCGCCGCGCGGCTGCGGGGGATACGGCAGCGGGCTCGAGCGGCATGCGCGCAGTCTAGCGAGCGCGCCGGCGTCGTCCGTTTACGTCTTGCGCCGCCGCTTGGGCAGCGCCAGCATCGTGCCGCGGCAGTTCGGCGCGCCGCAGCGGCAGGCGTACTGCCGCTTCAGCGTCGGCGTGATGCGCTCGTCGATGATCAACCCGTAGTCGTACGACAGCTCTTCGCCCGGCGCGATGTCGCGGATGGCCTGGATCCAGACGCGGTCGCCATCTTCCTCGGTCTCGCAGTTCGGATCGCAGGAGTGGTTGATCCAGCGCGCGGCGTTGCCGCCGACGTTGGCGTCGATCACGCGCTTGCCGTCGGAGAGGGCGAAATAGAAGGTGTGATTCGGATCGTCCGGATCCGACGGCGGGCGGCGGTCGCATTCCTTCCAGGTGATGATCTCGCCCTTGTATTCGATGATCCGTTCGCCGGCGCGGAACCGGCGGCCGGCGTAGACGCCGCGGCCGTGGATGCGCGAGGACTTGACGATCAGCTTGGGGCGATGGCGGCGGGCAGTGCGTTTGCGGGCGTTGGCTTTCTTCGTGGCAGAGACTTTTCTCGCAGGCATGCGTCGAGCGGGTGAAACGAAGGCCGCGCAGTATCGCAGAAGCGCACCGCTTCAAGCGGCGCGGCTGACGCCGTGTTCGGCCGGCGCGCGAGCAAGCGTCTGCAGCGCGCGCCGGTGCAGCGGCGCGGCGGTGCGCGTGCGATCGGCCAGCGCGACCACCGCGCCAGTGAGCCAGTTCAGCTCGTGCGGGCGTTGCTGCTGCAGGTCTTCCGCCAGCGACGGCCGCATGTTCTCCGGCGCCTCGAAAAAGGCGCGCCAGCGCTTCACGTACAGCTCGTCGGTCAGCGGCACGCCGGCCGCCCGTCCGACGGCGAAGACCTCTTCGAACAGCCCGCGCAACATCACCAGCGCGTGCGGCGTGCGCCGGACCTCGCCCAGCGTCATCCGCGTCACCGCACAGGTGGTGGCGAGCGGCTCCACGCCGACGAACTTGGCCCACAGCAGCTGCGTGGCCACCGGCCGCGTCGGCGCGTCGACGCCGGCGGCGCTCAGCCGCGCCGCTACATCCTGCGCCAGCGGCGCATCGCCGGCGCGCAGCGGCGCGATCGCCAGCCGGCGCGTCTCCGACTGCATGTGCACCTCGCCCAGACCCACGCGGTAGGCGTTGACGACGGCGGCGCCGGCCAGCACGCGTCGGTGACCGAACAGGGCCGCGGCCATCTCCGGCGCCGCCAGGCCGTTTTGCACCGTCACGTAGATGCGCCGACCGTCGTCGTCGGCCTGCGCCGCCTGCAGCGCATGCTCGAAGTCCGGCATCTTTGTGCACAGCAGCACCAGCGCGTGCGATCCCGGCGCCACGGCGTCGCAGATGAAGCGCTCGCCCTCGATCTTGAACACGCCTTTGGCGCTGCGCACCAGCAAGCCGAGGCGGCGGTAGGCAAGGAATGTCTCCGGGCGGATGCGGAACGTGACGTGCCAGCCGGCGGCGAGCAGGCGCGCACCGAGTACGGCGCCGACCGTACCCGCGCCCACCACCAGTGCGCTGCGTTCCGAATAGATCACCGCTCGCTCCGAGACGGTCCGAAAGCTATCAGCGGGCGCCGCGCGCCGGCAAGAGCCGCGCTAGGACGAACCCTCTAGTCCGGAAACAGCAACGACTTGAGCGCCTGCCGCGGGCTCGTCTTCAGCACGTCCAGCAGGTTGTTGAAGCGGTCGGTCCACAGCGACAGCTCGGGCCGGGGCGCCAGTGGCTCGGCGCGTTCCGCCAACGGCGGGCGCGCCAAGGTCTCGGCGCGCTCGGCCAGCAGCACCCAGTCGGTGCTGGAGGCGCTGCTGTCCTCGGAGGGCGAATCCGCCACGTGCACGGCCATCATGCCGAGCGCGGCGGCGATGTTCGCCAGCACCGGCTGCAGGTCGAGGAAGCGGTTGGAAATGTGCACCGCGAGGATCCCGTCCGGCGCCAGATGCTGGCGGTACAACGCGACGGCCTCGCGCGTCAGCAGGTGCACGGGGATGGAGTCGCTGGAGAACGCGTCGATCGCCAGCACGTCGAAACGCTGCGCCTGCCCGGCGCGCAGTTCGCGCGCCAGCGACAGCCGCGCGTCGCCGAGCGCGAATTCCACCCGCGCGCGGGTATGCGACAGGTAGCCGAAGTCGCGCTGCGCGATCTGCAACACGTCCGGATCGAGCTCGTAGAAACGCAGCACGTCGCCCGCGCGGCCGTAGGCGGCCAGCGTGCCGACCCCCAGGCCGACCACGCCGATGCGCACCGGTCCGCGCGCCTGCTGCGCTTCGATCGCGAGGCCGATGCCCGAGGAGCGCGCGTAGTAGCTGCCCGGCTCGTAGCGCTCGGGGCCGGCGGTCGGCTGCTCGCCGTGCAGGATCACGCCATGCAGCAGGCGGCGGATCTGCCGCTCGCCGCTGCCCTGTTCGCGCACCCGCAGGGTGCCGTAGAAATTGCGCTGCATCACGATGACGTCGCCGCGCAGGAACTGCACGTACTGCCAGCCGTAATAGGCGGTGGCGGTGGTGGCCACCGCCGCCGTCAGCGCGGTGCCGACGATCCAGGGGCCGACCAGGCGTTGGTCGGTCCACGCGGCCCACAGCGCGAGCGCGCACAGCGCGAACAGCGCCAGCGGCAGCTCGTAATAGGCCGGAAAGATGCGCGGGGCGAGCAGACCGACGAACAACCCGCCGAGCGCGCCGCCGGCGGACACCGTCAAGTAGAAGTGCGTCAGGTAGCGCGGCGCCGGCTTGCGGCTGGCGAGCTCGCCGTGACAAAACAGGCAGCCGAAGAACACGCCGGCGCTGTACAGCGGGATCGCCAGCGTCACGTCCAGCACGCCGCGCGAGGCGGACAACCCGGCGGCCATCGCCACCGCGAAGGCGAGCGCCGCGTAAATGCCCCAGCGCGGGTCGTACAGCCCGCGGCCACCGCGGCCCTCGAACGCGAGCACGAAGGTGAGCAGGTACAGCGCCAGCGGCAACACCCACAAGAACGGCACGGAGGCGATGTTCTGCGTGATGTGCGCGGTGGCGGCCAGCAGCAGCACCGAGCCGAGCGCCGCCAGCGCCAGCCACAGCGCATAGTCGCCGGGGCGCGGCGGCGGCTCCGCCACCGCCGCCGCACCGGCGGGGGCCGGCGCGAGGGGCGGCGCGGCGGCGCGGCGCGCCTGCCAGGCGAGAGTGGCGCTGGCGAGCGCGAACACCGCGTAGGCGGCGCTCCAGACGTAGGCCTGCGTGTGCGCATCGGCGAACGGTTCGATCGCGAACGTAAACGCCAGCAGGCCGAGCAGCGAGCCGAAATTCGACACCGCGAACAGCCGGTAGACCGTTTTCTCCGGGAAGCGGTGCGCGACCCAGCGCTGCAGCAGCGGGCCGGTGCTCGACAGCAGGAAGTACGGCAGCCCGACCGTGGCGGCCAGCAGCGCGATGATCGCAAGCGCCGCGTCCTCCTCGCCGGCCGGCGCGAGCGACTCGCGCGCGACGATCGGCAGGAATGCGAGGCTGGCCGCCAGCAGCGCCGTGTGCAGGCGCGCCTGCGTGGTGGCGCCCAGGCGCGTGATGCCGTGCGCGTAGGCATAGCCGCCGAGCAGCAGTACCTGGAAGAAGACCATGCAGGTGGTCCACACGGCCGAGGTGCCGCCGAACCACGGCAGGATCTGCTTGGCGACGACCGGCTGCACCAGGAACAGCAGGAAGGCCGACAGGAAGATCGTGAGGGCGACCAGTGCCATGCGGGCCGTGCGCATGAAAAGGGGCGCGATTCTCGCACGCCGT
>JANWUU010000339.1 GCA_025057735.1 Burkholderiaceae bacterium | reverse complement strand
CGGCTTGACCGGCCGCAAGATCATCGTCGACACCTACGGCGGCGCCTGCCCGCACGGCGGCGGCGCGTTCTCCGGCAAGGATCCGTCGAAGGTGGACCGCTCCGCCGCCTACGCCGCGCGCTACGTGGCGAAGAACGTGGTGGCCGCCGGGCTGGCGCGCCAGTGCAAGGTGCAGGTGAGCTACGCGATCGGCTACTCGAAGCCGATCAACGTCACGGTCTCCACGGAGGGCACCGGCAAGATTGGCGACGACCGCATCGCCAAGCTGGTCACCGAGCACTTCGACCTGCGTCCCAAGGGCATCGTGCAGATGCTCGACCTGCTGCGCCCGATCTACGAGAAAACCGCCGCCTACGGGCACTTCGGTCGCGACGAGCCAGAGTTCACCTGGGAGCGCACCGACAAGGCGGCGGCGCTGGCGGAAGCCGCAGGCATCCAGCGGCGCGCCGCGTAGCGGCGCGGCACGCGCCGTGGCCGAGGCGGCGGGCGCCCGGTTACGGCGCCTCGCCGCGGGCGATGACTTCGATTTCGGCCAAGCTCGCCACGCGCGCGCCATAGAACGTGCCGACGACGTCGTCCAGACGCACGCGCACCGCGCGCGCACGCACGCGCTCGAACGCAACCGTGGTGCCTCCGACGGCCACCATGCCGACCCCACCGCTGGCCGCAATCTGCGTGCAGGCCGTATCGCTGCACAGGTCGACCGTCGCAGCCCGCACCTGTATCGAGGAATTGGCCTCGTCGCCCGGCCGTGGGTTGTACAGCCGCACCGCCTTCACCGTGATGGGCACCGGAAATTCGAGCCGCACCCACTGGTTCTGCTGCTGGCCCGCAGCGCTGCGCCAGTAGCGCCAAATCTCGCCCTTCATGACGCGACGGTCGATCAGGCCGCCGTTGCGCGCGGGGTCCGCGCTGCTGGAGACCACCACGCGGGCGCCCGGCGCGAGGTTGGTGAACTCGATGTCCTCGGCGTTGGCCGGCACCGGGATCATCGTGTGACCGGTATGACACCCCACACAGGTGGCGACGCTGCCGGGGGCGCCGAAGTTGAAGCCCGCCACGTGGGCGGAGCCGGTGGCGTTGTTCGGATGGTTGCCCTCGGCCACGCTGTCCAGTGCGCTGGGCAGCACCGGCACGCGTCCCTGCCGGTCGCGCAGCTGCTCGAACAGCGGCACGTTGGCCGGCGCCACGTGCTGCACCGCCCCGGCCGGTGATACCGGCAGCTCGCCGAGCAGGATCGGCCAGTCTTCGCCGGGAAAGGAGCCTGGACTCGCCCGCTGGTGGTCGAGGAAGAAGCGAATCGTCGCCGCCGAACCGACGGCCGGCGCGCTGATGATGTCGGCGTCGACCGGCGCGTTGAAGTACACGTTGCGGGCATCGAACAGGAAGGTGCCGTCCTGCGTGTAGTTCGTGCCGGTAGGCGGGTACGGTGCCGGTGCCGGCGCCGTGCCGGCCGGCAGCACCGGCGGCCGCGCCCGCGCCACCACCGGCTTGGCGCGCAGCTCCGCCGTGCCGGGATGATCGAGCAGCGGCTCGCGCCGGCTGCCGTCGGCGGAGAGGATCCACAGACCGTAGTCCTGCGCGATCGAGGTGGCGATCGACACGATCAGGCGCCCGTCCGGCAGCACGGCCGGCTCCGCCACGTACTCGCCCTGGTGGATGCCGAACGCGTTCGGCGCCACCAACGGACGCGAAAAATCGGTGATGCCCGCGAGCGGCCGGTAGCGCGCCGCCCCGCGCGGCAAGACGCGCAGACCGCCGAAGCCGCCGGCCTCGGTCATGTTGTACATCGGGAAGAAGTTGGCGATCAGGTTGCCCGCGGCATCGAAGGCGCCGCCGTACATGTGGTTGCCCAGATCGCTGCGTCCGCCGCCGGAGAACATCGCCAGGCCGGTGCCGTCCGGGTTGATCACCGCCGCATGCCAGGCGTTGCGGAACATCGCCTCCGCGCTCGGCGACTGGCTGTCGCGGTTCACCGTCAAGCCATCCTTTTGCACGATGCCGGAGGCGTCCGTCACCGTCGTCAGGCTGTCCACCGGCATGCGCATGTTGCGCCACCAGCGCGCGAACACGATGCGGCCGGTCAGCGGATCGATCAGCGGCCGGTCGGCGCCGTTGCGTTCGCTGGTCAGCCGCCGCAGGTTGCTGCCGTCGGCGTTGACGACGAACAGGTTGCTTGCACGCACGCCGCTGTACTGGCCGTAACTCGGATAGCGCGTGGAGGAAAACACGATGCGGCCGTCGGGCAGCCAGACCGGATCGAAATCGTCGTACGGCGCCAGCGACTCCGGCAGGTTGCGCGCGCGCAGTTCGCTCGCGGGAATGCCGTTGCCGCCGGTTACCTGCCGCAGGCCGCTGCCGTCCACCTGGATCGTGTAGATGCGCCACGCGCCGGCGTAGCCCTCGGATCCGAAGCGGTTGTTGCGCGCATGCGCCGGCAAGCCGGCGAAAACGATCGTGCGCCCGTCCCAGGAGACGTCCGGCGCGTTGACGTCGATCAGGTTCAGCGTGGCCGCCGACGGCTGCGCGCCGTCGATCAGCGTGCGCACGCTGCCGTCCGGCTCGCGCACCTGCAGTCGGCCCGGCGCCGCCACCGCGGCACGCGAAAACGGTCCGACGCCCGGCATCCCCTTCGCGGGCGCGTAGTAGATGCTGCCGCTCGCCAGGATCTGGCGCGAAACGAACACGATCGGCACCGCGGCAGAGCCGGTGGCCGGCGGCGGCGGGCTCGGCGATG
>JANWUU010000337.1 GCA_025057735.1 Burkholderiaceae bacterium | reverse complement strand
CCAGTGCGTCTGCGGCAGGAAGCCGAGCATCTGCCAGACGTCGCCGAGGAACGACTCGCTGCGCGCCTTCGGAATCCCGAGCAGCATGTCCAGTTGCGACAGCGCGATGATGATCGCCGCCGCGTTCATGAAACCCAGGATCACCGGGTGCGAGACGAAGTTGACGATCGTGCCGAGCCGAAAAAGGCCGAGCGCGAACTGGATCGCGCCGACCATCAGGGTCAGCAGCAGGGCGAGCTCGATGTACTGCTCGGAAAACGGCACCGCCAGCGGTGCGAGCGCCGCCGCCGTCATCAGCGAGATGATCGCCACCGGCCCGGTGGCCAGTTGCCGCGAAGAGCCCCACAGCGCGCCCAGGATGGCCGGCACGAACGCGCAGTACAGGCCGAAGTGCACTGGCAGTCCGGACAGTTGCGCGTAGGCCATCGCCTTCGGCACCAGCACCAGTGCCCCGGTGATGCCGGCGATCAGATCGGCCCGCACGACCGCGGCCGACAGCGGCCACCAGGCGAGGAAGGGAAACAAACGCACCCACACCGCCGAATCCCGCCCCGGCGCCGCTCGGCCCGCAGGTCCGGTCATGCGACGGCCTGGTAGTACAGGTTCTGCGGGTGCCGCGCCTCGGCGAAGAAGTACCAGCGTTCCGCGAGCAGCCCGGCGTACTGGACCGCGAAGGCAAGCGCCAGCCACGCGGCCGCCGCCTGCGGCTGGGCGAAAGCCAGCGCCACCAGGAGAACCGGCACCGCGAAGCCGGCGATCAGGAAAAACGCTCGCACGCCGCGCACGAAGCGCTGCGAGCGGCCGTGGAAGAACTCGCGCGTGTTAAATGAGCCGCCCATCGCGCCTTGCGAGATCTGCACGATGCGCGGGTGCTTGACGCCGATGGCGGTGGCGAGCGTGGACTTCGGCGCCAGCCGCGCGTTGCGGATCAGCGCCGCGCCGCGCGTGGCGAGCGCAAGCAGCGTCAGCACCACCGACCAGCCAGCCGCCAGCGGCACCTGCGCGGGACTGACCACCGCCGCCAGCGCCGCTGCCAGCGTGAAGCCGGAGGCGGCGCCGAGCAGCGTGTAGTTCACCGGCGTCAGCCAGCTATGCCACTCGCGCAGGAACGGCAGGCAGGCGTAGATCATGCCGGTGCAGACGTACAGCGCGAAGGCGAGCGCGGTGCCGACCGCAGCGAGCGCAAGCGTGGTGTCGATCGCCACGCCCTGCCCGAGCGTCACGAGCACCGGACGGATGTCGAAGGCGTGCGCGGCGCCATACGCGAACACCACCGCCATGAAGGCCGGCAGCACGATCACCTCGCGCGACAGCCACGAGGTGCGCCATTGCGAGGCGGCGCGCCAGGCGCGCTCCGGACGCCCCAGGTGGAAAAAGGACGCCATCAGGCCGGCGGCGAGCAGCGCCAGCGCCACCGCCGCCCCAATCGGGTAAAGCGCCGGCTGCGCGGGCGCAACCAGGCCCGCCAGCGCGTAGGTCTGCACGGTCACCAGCGCCAGGAACAGCCCCTGCCCGGCGCCGATCAGCGTGGTCAGCAGCAGGACCGAGAACGCAGGCCGCATCGTCTACCAGGAAGTGGCGTCATCCAGGGTCGGCTCTGAGGCGCGCGGCTTCGGCAGCAGTCCGTCGACCTTCAAGGGATTGTCGGCGCGCTCCAGCTCGTCCGCATGCAGGCGCAGCTTGGTCTGCCGCCGCGGCAGGTAATGATTGGCCGGGCGGGTGCCCCATTCGGGCATCAGCGGATAGCCTCCCTGCTCGCGGATCGCGCGCGAGACCTCGGAGTCCGGATCGTGGATGTCGCCAAAGAGGCGCGCGCCGGTCGGGCAGGCCTTCACGCAGGCCGGCTTGCGGTCGATGGGCGCGAGCGTCTGGTCGTAGATGCGGTCCACGCACAGCGTGCACTTTTTCATCACCCGCTGCCCTTCGTCGAGCTCGCGCGCGCCGTACGGGCAGGCCCATGAGCAGTACTTGCAGCCGATGCACTTGTCGTAATCGACCAGGACGATGCCGTCCTCCTTGCGCTTGTAGCTGGCGCCGGTCGGGCACACCGGCACGCAGGGCGGCTCCTCGCAGTGCAGGCAGCTCTTCGGAAAGTGCACGGTCTGCGTGTGCGGAAACTCGCCGACCTCGAAGGTCTGCACGCGGTTGAAGAACGTGCCGGTCGGATCGGCCCCATAGGGGTTCTCGTCTGTCATCGGGCCGGCGGCGCCAGCGGTATTCCATTCCTTGCAGCTTGTCACGCAGGCATGGCAGCCCACGCAGACGTTTAGATCGATGACGAGCGCCAGCTGCGTCATTGCGGCGCTCCGGACAGCACCTGCGGCCGCGTGCGCATACCAGGGTAGGTCTTAATCGGCGCAAACTGCGGCGCGGTCGCCCCACCCTGGTCGGCGTCGCGGTAGATACGCACCCGCACGTCGTACCAGCCCGCCTGCCCGGTGATCGGGTCGGAATTCGAGACGCGGCCGCCCTCGGCCGGCAACTCGTCGGTAATCAGGTGGTTGAGCAGGAAGCCCAGCCGCGCCTCGTTGGCCTCCGGTGCCAGGTTCCAGGCCCCGGGCGCCTTGCCGATGGCGTTCCAGGTCCAGACCGTGCCCGGCTCGACTGCCTCCGACAAGCGCGCGATACAGCGCACCTTGCCCCATGGAGATTCGACCCAGATCCAGTCGCCGTCGCCGATGCCGTGCGCGCGGGCGGTCGCGCTGTTCACGAACAGCGTGTTGTAGGTGTGGATCTGCCGCAGCCAGGCGTTCTGCGAGTCCCACGAGTGGTACATCGCCATCGGCCGCTGCGTGACCGCCGCCAGCGGA
>JANWUU010000329.1 GCA_025057735.1 Burkholderiaceae bacterium | reverse complement strand
TTGCCGCCTTTCTGAGCGTGCGCGCCCCCGATCAGGAATGGCCGCCGGAATGGCTGGGATTCTCTTCCATCGGAGCGCGCGCCACACCCTATCGGCTCGCCTGTGGAAAAGAGGAGCGCAGCGGCACCGTCTACGGCGATGTTCGACGCGCGCGCGTGCAGGACGTCGAGATCGAATGCCTGCAGCCGCCGCGCAGCGGCGCCTGGCAGGCAGTGCGCGTGCAGGGGCGTACGCAGGCGCTGTTCTTTGCGCGCGCCGGCGACCGGCTGTGGGTGCAGCTCGACGGCGAGGAAGCGGAGTTTCTTGACCGCCGGCTGCAGCCAGCACGCCGCGCCAAGGCCGCCAGCGCCGGCGCGATCGTCGCCTCAATGCATGGGCGCGTCGTGCAACTGTCCGCCACGGTTGGGGAACGCGTGCCAGCTGGCGCCGTGCTGGCCACGCTGGAAGCGATGAAAATGGAGCATGCGCTGACGGCGCCCACAGCCGGTATCGTGCGCGTCGTACACGTGCGCGCCGGCGAGCAAGTCGCCGCCGGCCGCGTGCTAATCGAACTGGAGCCCGAGGAAAGCGCGCCATGAGCGCCACGCACGAAGTGTTCAACCAATCCACGCCGTTCGTCGACCGCAACGTGTATGCGGCTGACCCGGCGCTGCAGCAAGCGGTTGCGTACTTCGGCGCGCGGCGGGCCGAGGCCGAGCTGCACGCGCTCGGCGCGCGGGTCGGCAGTGCTGAAGTGCAAGAATGGGCGCGCCTGGCCAATGCCTACCCGCCTGTGCTGCGCACGCACGACCGTTTCGGACATCGCATCGACGAGGTCGAATTCCATCCGGCCTGGCACGAGCTGATGCGGCTGATGATCCATGCCGGCGTGCATGCCGACCCCTGGGTCGAGGGCGAGCCCGGCGCCCAAGTGGTGCGGGCGGCGAAATACCTGCTGTTCTCGCAGGCGGAAAACGGCGCGCAGTGCCCGGTGACGATGACCTACGCGGTGGTGCCGGTCATG
Source organism: Burkholderiaceae bacterium (assembly GCA_025057735.1). Next base: position 1,370 of record JANWUU010000329.1, on the reverse strand, counting down.
CAGCGCTTCGCGCGCGCACAGGATGCGATCGCACGCGACTGGCTGCCGAAGATTTTGTCGCGCGAGTACGACCCGGCCAGCCGGCCGGTGTGGGCCAAGCGCGGCGCGCTGCTCGGCATGGGCATGACGGAAAAACAAGGCGGCTCGGACGTGCGCGCCAATACCAGCTTCGCGGAGCCGACCGCCGAGGAGGACGACTGGGGCCGACGCTGGCGCCTGACCGGGCACAAGTGGTTTTATTCCGCCCCGCAGTGCGACGCGCATCTGGTGCTGGCGCAGACCGACCGCGGCAGCGCCGCCGGGCTGTCCTGCTTTTTCGTGCCGCGCTTCCGCCGCGACGGCACCCGTAACGCGATCCGCATCCAGCGGCTGAAAGACAAGGTCGGCAACCGCTCGAACGCCTCCAGCGAGGTGGAGTTCGAAGGCGCCGACGCGTACTTGATCGGCGAGATCGGCCGCGGCGTGCCGACTATCCTGGAGATGGGCGTGCACACGCGGCTGGACTGTGCAATTGGGTCGGCCGGCATCTTGCGCGCGGTGCTGGCGCACGCGATCCACCACGCGCGCGGGCGGCGCGCCTTCGGCCGGCTGCTGGTCGAGCAGCCGCTGATGAGAAACGTCCTGGCGGATCTGGCGCTGGAGAGCGAGGCGGCGACCTTTCTCGTGCTGCGGCTGGCGTGCGCTTTCGACGGCCGCCACGCGCAGGTGGAGCGCGAGGCGCTGCTGGCGCGGGTGCTGACGCCGGCGGCCAAATATTGGATCTGCAAGCGGCTGCCGGCTGCGGTTGCCGAGGCCATGGAAGTGATGGGCGGCAACGGCTACGTGGAGGAAGGCCCGTTTGCGCGCTTCTACCGGGAGGCGCCGCTGAATTCCATCTGGGAAGGCGCCGGCAACGTGATGTGCCTGGACGTACTGCGCGCGTTCTCCAAGGCGCCGGCGGTGCGCGAGGCGCTGGTGGCGGAGATCGCCGCCGTGCGCGGGCAGGACGTCGATCACGACGCCTTTGCCGCCGCGCTGATCCGGGATCTTGCGCGCACCGATCTGGCGGAGCAGGAGGCGCGCGGCCTCACCGAGCGCATCGCGCTCGCCGTCCAAGGCGCGTTGCTGATTGCCGCCGGCAGCCCGGCGGCGCGCGCCTTCTGCGCGACGCGTCTGGATCCTGAGCGGCGCGGCCACACCTTCGGCACGCTGCCGGCCGACATCGACTGCGCGGCCTTGATCGCCCGCGCGCTGCCCGACTAACCGATGGCGGCGAACGGACCCTTCGAGCCGCAGTTCGTCGAAGCGCTGCGGCAGATGTTCGAGGAGCGCATCCTTTTTAACCGCGTGCTCGGCATCCGCATCACCGCCTTCGATCCGCAGCGCGCTCG
>JANWUU010000224.1 GCA_025057735.1 Burkholderiaceae bacterium | reverse complement strand
GCTGCGCGCGATCCGCAACCGCATGGGGCCGTCGCCGGCCACGCGCAACATCGATCCGCAGAACAACCCGCTGTCGGCGCGCGAGACCGAGATCCTGCAGTTGCTCGCCAAGGGCATGAGCTTCAACGAGATCGGCGAGATCCTCGGCATCTCGCCGCACACCGTGACCGCCCACATCAAGAAGATCTATCGCAAGCTGGCGGTGCATTCGCGTGGCGAGGCGGTCTACGAAGCCACGCAGATGGGTCTGCTGAAACACTGAGCGCGACGGCCGCGGTGAGCGCGTTGCCCCGCCTCGCGCGCCGGCTGTGGCGGTTGCTGCTCGTGGCGGCGGCGCTGCTGCCGGCCGCCGCGGCCGCCCTGGAGATCCGCACCGTCGACTGGACGCCGACCGCCGTCGGCGCCGAGCCGCCAGCGGACGCGCGCTGGTTGCGCTTCGATCTGCCGCACCGCTGGGTGGCCGCCGAGGACACGCCGCTGTCCGGCGTGGCGCTGCGCCTGCGCTTCACGCTGCCGGCGGCGCCGGAGCAGCCGTGGGCGGTCCTCATCGGCACGCTGACCGACGGCGGGCTGGTCAGCGTCAATGGCCGCTTCATCGGCGCGGTGCCGCTGCCGGATGCCAACACGCACGTGCGCTGGCGCCGCCCGCACCTGCTGGCGATCGATCCCGCGCTGCTGACGGCGGGCGAAAACACGCTGCTGATCCGCAGCGCCTACCGGGGCGGCGCCCACACGCTGGCCGACGTCGCGGTGGGTCCACTGGCGCAGCTCGCCCCGCGGCACACGCAGCAGTTCTTCTTCTCGTACACGGTGCCGTGGATCGGCGCCACCGTGGCGGCGGTGATCGCGCTCGTCTTCGGCGTGCTGTGGCTGCGCCGGCGCGAGGCCCTGCTGGCGCTGCTGACGCTTGGCGCCCTGTTCTGGGTGCTGCGCAGCGCGTACTTCCTGGTCGAGACGATGCCGCTGCAGCTGCGCTATCTGCTGCGGCTCGCCTACTACCTCGCCAATGGCGGCTTCGCCGCCGTCATGGCGATCGCGCTGCTGCGCTTGAGCGGCCGCGATGCCCCGCGCGTGCAGCGCCTGCTGGCCGTGTACGCCGTCCTCGGCCCGCTGATCTTCGTGGCCACCCACCAGCACGGGGCGATCTACCTCGACCGTCTGTGGCTGCCGAGCCTGGTGCTGCTGACGGCGGCCGCCTTCGGCGTGGCGGTGCTGGCGCGCCTACGCGGCGCCCCGGCGCCACCGCTGCCGGTGTTGGCGGCGGTGGCCGTCGCGCTGGCTGCGGCCGTGCACGACTTCCTGTTCGCGCAGGGGCTCGGCCCCGGCATGCGGACGCTGGCCTTGCACTGGGCCGGGCCGCTGTTGCTGGTGGCGCTCGCCACGCCGCTGGTGGACCGGTTCATGCGCGTCCTGCGCGAGGCCGAGGCGGCGCGCACCGAGCTGGAGACGCGGGTGCGCGAGCGCGAGCAACTGCTGAAGCGCAACTACGAACGGTTGCGCGAGTCCGAGCGCGTCAAGGTGCAGGCCGAGGAGCGCCAGCGCATCATGCAGGACATGCACGATGGCCTCGGCAGCCAGCTGCTGTCGTCACTGATGCTGGTCGAGCGCAAGGGGGTAACGCAGGAACAGATGGTGCAAATCCTGCGCGAGTGCATCGACGACATGCGGCTGGCGATCGACGCGCTCGCCACCGAGGACGCCGGCCTGCTGTCGGCGCTCGGCAACCTGCGCTACCGCATGGAGCCGCGCTTCCGCGCCGCCGGCATCGAGCTGGTGTGGACCGCGCGCGGGCTGCCGGAGGAGATCGACATCCACCCGGATGCGGTGCTGCCGATCCTGCGCATCGTGCAGGAGGCGCTGACCAATGCGCTGAAGCACAGCGGCGCGCGCGTCGTGCACGTGGTGATCGCGCTCGAGCCGGGCGAGGACGCGCCCTGGTTGTCGATCCGCGTCACCGACAACGGCCGTGGCATCGTGCAGGAGAGCGTCGGCGGACGCGGGCTGCTGAACATGCGGGCGCGCGCGCAGAAAATCGGCGCCCAGTTGAAGCTGGAGACCAAGCCCGGCGCCGGCACCGTGGTGCAACTGCGCTACCGGCTGGCGCCGGTGGAGGTCAACACGATCCTGCGCACGACGCAGATGCCTTTGAATACCCAAGCCGTGATCGAGCGCGTGCGGCGCGAGTGATGGGACCGCGCCGCGCCCCGGCGGATGACGACGATTTCTTCGCCGCCGCGCCGGCGGACGAGACGGTCGCCGCCGCGCCGCCCGACGAGGCCCTGCTGCGGCTGGCGCGCCGCCTGCCGGCGGGCGTCTACCTCGGCACCTCCTCCTGGAGCTTCCCGGGCTGGCGGGGCCTCGTCTACGCCGGGGAGTACAGCGAAGCACAACTGGCGCGCGCCGGTCTGGCCGCCTATGCGGCACACCCGCTGCTGCGGGCCGTCGGGCTGGACCGCGGCTTCTACCAGCCGCTGCCGCAGGGCGCTTACGCGCGCTACGCACGTCAGGTACCGCCGCATTTTCGCTTCGTCGTCAAGGCGCCGTCGCTCGTCACCGATGCGGTGCGGCGCGGCGCCGGCGGGGAGCCCGCGGCGGCCAATCCGCATTTCCTGGATGCGCGCGCGGCCGCCGAGCTGTTCGTGCAGCCGGCGCTTGCCGGCCTTGCCGCACGCGTCGGAGCGCTGGTGTTCCAGCTTTCGCCGCTGCCGCGCGAGCTGCTGCGGCCGCCGGCCGCGCACGGCCTGATCGAACGGCTCGGCGCATTCCTGGCCGCGCTGCCGCGGCCGGACGGACCGGCCGCGCCGGTCTACGCGGTGGAGGTGCGCGATGCCGCCCTGCTCACCCCGCGCCTGGTGCGCACGCTGCGGCAGGCCGGTGCGCGGCTCGTGGTCGGCATCCACCCGCGTCTGCCGCATGCGGCGCGGCAGGCCACGGCGCTGCGCGCGCTCGATGCGGCCGACGACGCCAGCGATGCCTGGCGGCTGCGCGGGCCGCTGGTGGTGCGCTGGAACCTGCGCGCCGGCCTGCGCTACGAGGAGGCGAAGCGCCGCTATGCGCCCTTTAACCGCCTGCAGGAACCGGATCTGGTCACGCGCGGCACGCTGGTGCACCTCATCCACGTGGCGATCGCCAGCGCCCAGCCGGCCTACGTGATCGTCAACAACAAGGCCGAGGGCTGCGCGCCGGCCAGTTGCATCGAGCTGGCGCGCGCCGTGGTCGGCGCCCCCTGACGCAGGCCGCCGCCCTACGGCCCGCGGAACACGCGGCCGTCGGCGGCCACAGCGAGGAAGGGCGTGCGCTGCGCGCGCAGGAACGACAGCGCCTCGGCCACGGGCTTGAGCATGGCGATCGTCGCGCAGGCGCCGGCGGCCACGCACAGCGGGGCGGCGACCGACACGCTCTGCCAGTGCGCAACCGGCCAGCCGCTGCGCGGATCGAGGATGTGGCAGTAGCGGCGGCCCGCATGCACGAAGAAGCGCTCGTAATCGCCGGAAGTGGCCACCGCCCCGCGCGTCACCTCGATGGCGCCGATCATGGCGCCCGCGTCGCGCGGATGCTGGATCCCGATCGACCATGGCCGCCCGTCCGGCTGCGGGCCGAAGGCGCGTACGTCCCCGCCCAGGTTGACGAAGCCGCAGCGCGCACCGTGCGCCTCGATCGCCGCTGCCGCCCGGTCGGCAGCGTATTCCTTGCCGATGCCGCCCAGATCGATCTCCATGCCGGCACGCGGCAGCCGCAGGTGCGGCCGCTGCCACTGCACCCGATGCCAGCCGACCAGCGGCAGCAGCGCCTCGAGCGCATGCGCATCCGGCAGGCGGCGCGCGGTGAAGTCCCAGGCGCGACGCAGCACGCCGGAGGTGAGATCGAACA
>JANWUU010000229.1 GCA_025057735.1 Burkholderiaceae bacterium | reverse complement strand
CAGCAGCGGCTGAAAATAGCTGCGAAACTGCGCGGCGAGGATCAGATAGATCAGGCCGATGCCGAGCAGGAACAGCACGCCCATGGCGTCCAGGCTTTCCTGGATGTCGTCCAGCTCGCCGGTGAAATCCAGGTCCACGTTCGGATAGCGCGCACGCAGCGTCTCCCACGCCTGCACGATGAGGCGATTGGCCGCCACGGTGTCGGTGCGCGTCTTGTCCAGATTCGCTTCCACCGTAATCGTGCGGCGGAAGTTGTAGTGCTTGATCGCGCCCTTGCTCGTCGTGCTCTGCACCTGCAGCAGCGCGGCGAGCGGCGCGATCCCGCCACCAGGCAGCGCCACCGGTTCGGCGAGCAGCGCCGCGATGTCACTGCGTGCCACCTCGCGGCCCTTGACGCGCACCTCGACGCGCTCGCCGCGGTCGCGCAGCACCTGCACGATCTCGCCGTCTACGCTCAGCCGCACCAGCCGCGCGACGGTGGCGGCATCCAGCCCGCTGCGCGCTACCGCCTCGCGGTCCAGCGTCAGGCGCAGCTCGGGCCGCCCGGCCTGATCGTCGTCGACCACGTCCTGCGCGCCGGGGATGCCGGCGACGATGGCGCGGACCGCATCGGCGGCGGCGCGCAGCTCGGCGTAGTCGTCGCCGCGCACCTTCACGTTGATCGGCTTGGCGGTCGGCGGCCCGCCGGAGAGCACCGTGAAGCTGCGGCGCGCCGGGCCCGGCAGCGACTCGATCTCCGCGCGCAGGTCATCGACGATTTGCTGCACCTCACGGCCGTCGGCCGCGCGCGGGTGCAGCGAGACGACGAGCTGGCCGTAGGCGCTGCCGTACAGCGGCTCGGTCTCGGTGTACTTGATGCCGGCGTTGGCGACCAGCGCGCGCGCCTCGCCCTCGCGCAGGCGCGCGCGCACGCGCCGCTCCACGGCCTCGACCTCGCGCAGCGTGTCCTGCACCGCCGTGCCCGGCGGCATGTCGACGTTGACGTAGAAAACGCGGATCGGGTCGAAGGCGAAAAACTGCACCCGCACCAGGCCGGCGGCGAAGACGCCGACGGCGGCCGCCAGCAGCAGCACGCAGCCGACCCCGAACCACAGCTGGTGGCGCATCACCGCGATCAGCGCCTGTGAGTAGCGCAGGCGGATGGCGGCGTTGAAGCGCGTGCGCCAGCGCTGCGTCGGCGAGGACGCGGGCCGCTGCGCCAGCGTGCTGACGTGCGTGGGCAGGATCCAGAAGGCTTGCAGCAGCGAGATCGACAGCGCCACCGTGACCACGAACGGGATCACGAACATGAACTTGCCGACGATGCCGGGCAGCAGCATCAGCGGCAGAAATGCCGCCACGGTGGTTGCGATCGAGGCCACCACCGGGGCCGCCACCTCGCGCAGCGCCGCCAGCGACGCGGCCAGCGCCTCGGCGCCGCGCTGCAGCCGGTAATAAATCGCCTCCACCACCACGACCGCACTGTCTACCAGCATGCCGAGCGCAATCACCACGCCGAGCAGCACGGTGATGTTCAGCGTGTAGCCAAAGGCGTACAGCAGCGCGAAGGTGCCGGCCAGCGAGAAGGGGATGGCCAGCCCCACCAGCAGCGCGATGCGCGTGCCGAGGAACAGCCACCCGACCGCTACCACCAGCAGCAGGCCGATGGCGGCATTGTTCTGCATGATGCTGATCGCCTCGCGCGTCGGAACGGTCTGGTCGTCGGTCAGCGACAGGGTCAGGCCCAGCGGCGCCAGCGTCGCGTTGCGCGTCGCCACGTAGTCCTGGATGCGCGCCACGAGCTCCAGCGTGTTCGTGTAGCTCTTCTTCGTGACCGCCAGCGACACGGCGGCGCGCCCCTCGGAGGAGGCGAGCTGCGCGGGCTCGGCCGCGCTGCGGGTGACGCGCGCCACCGCGTCCAGCGTGACGCCGGGTTCGGGTCGCGCGCGCGCGGCAATCGGCACGCGCGCCAGCAGCTCGGGATCGGCCTCGGCGCCGACCACGCGCACGATCCACTCCTGCCCGCGGGCGCGCGCGGTGCCGGCGGCGGTATCGCGAAACCAGGCCGCCACCGCATCGGCCACGTCGGCGGCCGTCAGTTGCCGCGCGGCCAGCCGCGCGGCGTCGAACTCCACCCGCAGCTCCGGCTTGCGGAAGCCGGAGGCGATCACGCGGTCCACCCCCTTGATGCGCTCCAGATCGCCCTTGATTTGGTACGCGGCGTAGCGCAGCGTCTCGTCGTCGGCCTGGCCCTGCAGCAGCAGCTGCGCGGTCGGAAAGCCGTTGCTGGTGGTGATCTCCACGACGTCGGGCTGCTCGGCCTCGCGCGGCAGTTCGCGGTTGGCCTTGCTCTGGATCTCGCGCCGCAGGTCGTTGATCCGCTTGTCGAAGGTGCGCGCGTCGATGTCGCGGAAACGCACCAGGATGCTGGAGACCCCCTCGCGCGACGTGGAGGTGACGAAACGCACGTCCGGCACGTTCTTCAGCGAGTCCTCCAGGGGTCCGGTGACGAGCCGCTCGACGTCCTCGGCCGAGGCGCCCGGCAGGACCGTGACCACGGAGATCCAGTTGAAGTTGATCTCCGGATCCTGCTCGCGCGGCATCAGCGCATAGCCGGCCGCGCCGAGCGCCAGCGTCAGTGCGAACAGGATGTTCGCCAGCGGATGGTTGCGCAGCAGCGCTGCGACGAAGCGCATGCCCGCCTCAGCGGTCGGCTGCGGTAGCAGCCACCGGCTGGCCGTCGCGCAGCGCCGCCTGGCCGGCGACGATCACCGGCGTCTCGGCAGCCAGCGGTGACGGCGCCGGACGTCCGGCCTGCGCTTGCGGCAGTGACACAAACCGCGCGCGCCCGCCGTCGGCGACGAACACGCCCAGCTGCGCCTGGCCGTCGCGGTCGCGCTGCACGATCACCTCCGCCGGCAGGTGCGGGCGCGCATCGCGCCAGCGCAGCCGGCCCTCGGTGCCGGGCGGGGGCGCTTGCTTGACGAAGGCCAGACGCGCCTCGCGCGTGCGCGTGCCCGCCTGCACCGCCGGCGATAGCCGCAGCAGCCGCGCCGGGTACACGGCGCCGTCGGCGACGAATTCGAATGCCGTCTGCGGGCCGAGCGTGTCGGCCAGCGCAGCCGGAATGGGGCTGGCGATCTCTGGCGGCGCGGCATCCTTCAGCACCAGCAGCGGCGCGCCCGGCTGTGCGATCTCGCCAACCTGACCGGGACGCGCCATCACCACGCCGGCAAAAGGCGCCCGCAC
>JANWUU010000228.1 GCA_025057735.1 Burkholderiaceae bacterium | reverse complement strand
GCACTGCTAGACGACCTGCTGCCGGCGATGCGCGACGGCGGGCCGCTCGATCTGCCGGCCTTCTTGCACAGCGAGGCGAGCTGGCGGCGCATCGCGCAGGACTTCCGCACGCGCTGCAGCGACCCGTCCTTCGTCGACTACTTCTGGACCGTGCGCATCATGCACGCGCCGCTGTGGCGGCTGGCGGCGATCGCCGAAGACGCACCGGCGGCCGGCGCGCTGCATGCGATCTCCACCGGTTACGCCGGTTTCCTCGGCGCGCTGCTGGCGCGGCGGCAGCGCCGCCCGTTCGTGCTGACCGAGCACGGCATCTACACGAAGGAGCGCAAGATCGACCTGTTTCAGGCGCAATGGGTGCGCGACAACCGCGGCGTCTTCGAGCGGCGCGGTGGCGAGATCGCCTATTTTCGCGACCTGTGGATCCGCTTCTTCGAGGCGCTGGGGCGGATCGCCTACAGCGCTGCCGATCCGATCGTCGCACTGTACGAGGCGAACCGGCGCCGGCAGATCGCCGACGGGGCGCCGCCGGCGCGCACGCAGGTCGTGCCCAACGGCGTGGACGTCGCGCGGCTGGCGCGACTGCGCGAAGGCCGGCCGGCGCAGCCACCGCCAGTGGCCTGCCTGATCGGCCGCGTGGTGCCGATCAAGGACGTGGCGACTTTCATCCGCGCGCTGCGTACGGTGGTGCATCAGGTGCCGCACGCGCAGGGCTGGATCGCCGGCCCCGAGGACGAGGATCCGGCCTACGCGCAAGAATGCCGGCAACTGGCCGAGGGGCTCGGACTGGCCGACCGGCTGCGCTTCCTCGGTTTCCAGAAGATCGATGACCTGCTGCCGCAGGTGGGCGTGGTCGTGCTCAGCTCCATCAGCGAGGCGCTGCCGCTGGTGATCCTGGAGGCGTTTGCCGCCGGCGTGCCCTGCGTGACGACCGATGTGGGCGCCTGCCGCGAACTGATCGAGGGGCAGGACGCGGAGGACCGGGCGCTGGGCGCTGCCGGCGCGGTGGTGCGCATCGCCGACCCCGCTGCGCTCGGGCAGGAAATCGCTTCCCTGCTAACCGATGCGGCGCGCTGGCAGCGCGCGGCCGCAGCTGGCATCGCCCGCGTGCAGCAGCGCTATACGCAGACGCGCATGTTCGCGCGCTACCGCGCGATCTATGCGCGCGCCCTCGCGTCGGAGGCGGTCTGACTATGGCAGGGATCGGCTACGAACTGCGGCGCATCCTGCAGCGGGGCACGCTGCTGTCGATGCTGACCGCCTACGGCTACGCTGGTGTGATTGGCTCGGGCCCCTGGGTGCTTTCCATCGTCGGCGTGCTAGCGGTCGGGCTGCTGACTGCGACGACCACTGCGGCCGCAGGGCAGGTGGCGCAGTTTCAGGTCGCGGTCACTTATCTGATTGCAGCCAGCCTGATTATGACCGGCCCCTGGCAGCTCGCCTTCACGCGCTTTGTCGCCGATCGTTTGTTCGAGGGCCGCAATGACGTGGTCCTGCCGAACCTGCAGGCTGTCTTACTGCTGGTTACCTGGACAAGCGGCGTCCTCGGCTTTGCCGTGGCGTTATACGGCTTTCCGCAGGAGCCGCTGGCGTTCCGGCTTGCCTTTACCGCTGCTCTGGTGCTGCTGTCGAACATCTGGATCGCCACCATCCTGCTGTCGGGGCTTAAGCAGTACCAGGCGATCGTTGTGCTGTACGCGCTCGGTTACGGCGTCTCGGTGCTGGCGGCGCTGCTGCTCGCGCGCTGGGGGCTGTCCGGTCTGATGGCCGGTTTCGCACTCGGCCAGGCGGTGCTATTAGCCGGCATGCTGGGGCTGATCATCCGCGAGTTCCCGGCCGACACCTTCATGGCCTTCGAATTTTTCCGCCGCGACCGCCATTTTCGCAGCCTGATGGTGGCTGGCGCTGCCTACAACCTGGCGATCTGGCTGGACAAGTTCATGTTCTGGTTTACGCCCGCCACCAGCCAGGCGATCATCGGACCGCTGCGCGCGTCGGTCATCTATGACCTGCCGATTTTTCTCGCCTACCTGTCGATCATCCCCGGCATGGCGGTGTTCCTACTGCGGCTGGAGACCGATTTTGTCGAGCACTACGACAACTACTGCCACGCGGTGCGCGAGGGCGGCTCGTTGTCTGTCATTGAGCGCCATCGCAACGGCATGGTCGAGTCGGCGCGCCTAGGGTTGTTCGAGATCGTCAAGATTCAGGCGATCGCCGCCCTGCTGACGATCGCCGCGGGCGAGACGCTGCTCGCCTGGCTGGGCATCTCGCCGCTATATGCGCCGCTGCTGTCGATCATGGTGGTGGGCGCTGGCCTGCAGGTGCTGCTGCTTGGCGTGCTGAACGTGTTGTATTACCTGGACCGCCGGCGCCTGGCGGCATCCTTGGTGCTGCTGTTTCTGCTCGCCAACGGCGCGCTCACCGCAGCTACGCTGGCGCTCGGCCCCGAGTATTTCGGCTACGGCTACGCGGGCAGCGTGCTGATCGCCTGCGTGGTCGGGCTCATCGCGCTGGACCGCGTCTTCGAACGGCTCGAGTACGAGACGTTTATGCTGCAGCCGGCCAGTTGAGGCGCGGGCGCGACTTCCGTACGCTCGCGCGCCGATGCTGCAAGCGGTTGATCTTGCCTGCGAGCGCGGCGAACGGTTGCTGTTTGCCGCGCTGTCGTTTCGCCTCGACGCGGGCGCCTGCTTGCATGTGGTCGGCGACAACGGCGCCGGCAAAACGAGCCTGCTGCGCATCCTCTGCGGGCTGCTCGCGCCCACCGCCGGCGAGGTGCGCTGGCGCGGCGAGCCGATCCGCAGGCTGCGCGAGGCGTTCTGGGACGAGCTCGCTTACGTCGGTCATGCCAACGGCGTCAAAGACGATCTGACTTGCGCCGAGAACGTGCGCTTCGCCGCCGCGATCGCCGGGCGCGCGGCCCGCGAGGAACAGGTGCGCGCGGCCTTGCAGGATCTGGGGCTGGCCGGCTTCGAGGACGCGTTCGCACGGACGCTGTCGCAGGGGCAGCGCCGGCGCGTGGCGCTGGCGCGCCTGCATTTTGCCGCGGCCGCGCCGCTGTGGGTGCTAGACGAGCCATATACGGCGCTCGATGCACGCGGTATCGCAGCGGTTAACGCGCTGCTGGCCGCGCATCTGGCGCGCGGCGGCATCGTCGTGCTGACCACGCATCAAGCGGTGCCACTGCCCGGCCGTGCCGAACGGCTGACGCTGGCGGCGGCCACGCCATGATCGGCGCCATCGCAGAGGTCTTGCGGCGCGATCTGCTGCTGGCGGTGCGGCAGCGTGCGGATGTGGCCAATACGCTGCTGTTTTTCGTCGTGGTCGTGACGCTGGTGCCGCTGGCGGTCGGGCCGCAGGCGCACACGCTGCGCATGATCGCCCCCGGCATCGTATGGGTGGCGGCGCTGCTCGCTTGCCTGCTGTCGCTCAACCGCCTGTTCGCCTACGACCTAACCGATGGCACGCTGGAGCAAATGCTGCTGTCGCGCGAGCCGCTGGCGGCCCTTGTGTTGGCCAAGGTAGCTGCTCATTGGCTAGTGACTGGCTTGCCAATCACGGTTGTGGCGGCGCTGCTCGGACTGCTGTTCGATCTGCCGGTGGCAGCGATCGGGACGCTGATGTTAGCGCTTGCTCTTGGCACGCCGGCGCTGTCGCTGATCGGCGCCGTGGGGGCGGCCTTGACGCTGGGGCTGCGCGGCGGCGGCGTGCTGCTGTCGCTGCTGGTGCTGCCGCTGTACGTGCCAGTGTTGATCTTCGGCGCTGGCGCGGTGGAAGCGGTCGTGGCCGGGATTTCCCCAAGCGGACATTTGCTGCTGCTGGCGGCGCTGTCGCTTGCCGCATCCGTGCTGGCCCCGTGGGCCATCGCGGCGGCGCTGCGCATCTCTCTGGAATAATTCCGGCCGGCGCGCCGTTTGCGGAATCCGGCGGCTGAAACCAGGTCTGATACGGTCGTCGGAGCGCCGGCCGCGCGTTAGGCTGGCGCGATACGCCGCCCGCAGTGCGCCTTTTACGAACGATGACGTCTACCGCCGCCAGCGCCGGCTTCCGTCTGTTTCGCTTCGCCTCGCCACCGCAGTTTTATCGGCTGGCGGGTTTGCTTGCGCCGTGGTTTGCGGTGGCCGCGGCCATCTTGGCCGCCATTGGTTTGTACATCGGGTTCTTTGTTGCGCCGACCGATTTCCAACAGGGCGACAGCTACCGGATCATTTTCATCCACGTGCCCGCTTCGTGGATGGCGATGTTTTTGTATCTGGTGATGGCGTTCTGGGCTGGCGTCGGACTGGCGTTTAACACGCGACTGTCGGCGATGCTCGCTAGCGCGATCGCACCCACTGGCGCGCTGATGGCCTTCATCTCGTTATGGACCGGGGCCTTGTGGGGCCGTCCCACCTGGGGCACGTACTGGGTGTGGGATGCGCGCCTGACCTCCACGCTCATCCTTCTATTTCTTTATCTTGGCTTCATCGCGCTGCATGCGGCAATTGACGATGTGCGGCGCGCTGACCGGGCGGCGGCGGTGCTGGCACTGGTCGGGGTGGTCAATGTGCCGATCATCTATTTTTCGGTGCAGTGGTGGAACACGCTGCATCAAGGCGCGTCGGTGCGGCCGGGCGGCACGACGATGGCCGGCATCATGCTCGCCGGCATGCTGGTGATGGTCTTTGCGTTCTGGATGTACTCAATTGCGGCGATCCTCACCCGCGTGCGCGCCATCGTGCTGGAGCGCGAGCGGCGCAACGCCTGGGTGCGGGAAGCGCTGGCGGCGCGCACGTAGAGGGGTGCACATGCAGTGGGGCAGTGTGTCGGAGTTTCTACAGATGGGCGGTTACGCGCCGTTTGTGTGGGGCGCCTATGGTGTTACCGCGGCGCTGATCGCGTGGGAGATCCTCGCCGTGCGCGCCCGCAAACGGCGCGCCGAGCGCGAGGCGGCCCGCCAAGCGCGCCTGGATGCTGTGCGGGGTGAGCGGTCGTGAAGCCTCGCCACAAACGCCTGCTGCTGATCGCCGCCGGCCTTGCGGTGCTGGGGGTGGCCACCGCCATGATCCTTGCTGCCTTCCGCGACAATTTGGTGTTCTTTTTCTCACCGTCGGAGGTGGCGGCGAACAAAGCGCCGGTGCAGCGCACATTCCGCATTGGCGGCATGGTCGAGGTCGGCAGCGTCAAACGCGACGGCGTGACGGTGCATTTTCGCGTCACCGACACTGCACATACGATCCCGGTCGTCTACCAAGGCATCTTGCCCGATTTGTTCCGCGAGGGCAAAGGCGTGGTTGCGCAGGGCAAGCTCGGCCCCGATGGCATCTTTCGTGCCTCGCAGGTTTTGGCCAAGCACGACGAAAACTACATGCCGCCGGAGGCGGCGCACGCGCTGCAGCAGGCTGCGCGCGCACAGAAAACCTTGCAACCGTGATCGCGCCGCGATGATCCCCGAACTGGGCCACTTTGCCCTCATTCTGGCGCTGCTAGTGGCCGGGTTGCAAGGCACGTTGCCGCTGCTGGGCGCCGCGCGCGGCGATCTGCGCCTGATGGCGGTGGCACGGCCGGCTGCGCAGGCGCAATTCGCATTGGTCGCCCTTGCCTACGCTTGCTTGGTCCAGGCGTTTGTCACCAGCGATTTCTCGGTGCTCAACGTCGCTAACAACTCCAACACCCTGCTGCCGCTGCCGTACAAGGTGGCCGCCAGCTGGGGCTCGCACGAAGGATCGATGCTCCTTTGGGTGTTGATGCTGGCGGCCTGGTCGCTGGCGGTGGCCGTCTTCAGCCGCCACCTGCCGGCGGACATGCTGGCGCGCGTGCTGGCCGTGATGGGGCTGATCAGCTTCGGCTTCATCTTGTTCATGCTGACTACTTCGGACCCGTTCGATCGCCTGCTGCCGCCTGCGCTTGAAGGGCGGGATTTAAACCCGCTGCTGCAAGACCCGGGCATGGTGCTGCATCCGCCGATGCTCTACATGGGCTACGTGGGCTTTTCGGTGGCCTTCGCGTTTGCGGTCGCCGCCTTGCTCAGCGGGCGGCTTGACACCGCCTGGGCGCGCTGGTCGCGGCCGTGGACGACGGTGGCCTGGTGCTTCCTGACTGGCGGCATTGCGCTCGGCTCTTGGTGGGCGTACTACGAACTGGGCTGGGGCGGCTGGTGGTTCTGGGATCCGGTCGAGAACGCCTCCTTCATGCCGTGGCTGGTCGGCACCGCGCTGATCCATTCGCTCGCCGTCACTGAAAAGCGCGGCACATTTAAGGCGTGGACGGTGCTGCTGGCGATCTTTGCCTTTTCGTTGTCATTGCTCGGCACGTTCCTGGTGCGCTCCGGCGTGCTGACCAGCGTGCACGCCTTCGCCACCGATCCGAAGCGCGGCGTGTTCATCCTGCTGTTCCTGGTGATCGTGGTCGGCGCCTCGCTTGCGCTGTTCGCCTGGCGCGCGCCGCGCGTGGGCATCGGCGGGCGTTTCGAGCCGGTGTCGCGCGAGTCGCTGCTGCTCGCCAACAACGTGCTGCTGTCGGTGGCCGCCGCCTCGGTGCTGCTCGGCACCCTGTATCCGCTGTTCCTCGATGCGCTCGGGCTGGGCAAGATCTCGGTCGGGCCGCCGTACTTCGACGCGGTGTTCGTGCCGCTGATGGCGCCGCTTGTGTTCCTCATCGGCGTGGGGCCGGCGGCGCGCTGGAAGAACGCGCCGTTGCCGGACCTGTGGACGCGCCTGCGCTGGGCGCTGGCGATCTCGCTCGTGCTGGGTCTTGCGCTGCCGTTCGTCGGCGGCCGCTGGTCGCCGCTGCTTGCGCTCGGCTACGGGCTGGCGGCCTGGATCGTGCTGGCGGCGGCGGAGCTGATGTACCGGCAGGTGCGGCACGCGGCAGGCAACAAGCTCGCGGCGCTCGCGCAGCAGCCGCGCGGCTGGTGGGGCATGGTCGCCGCGCATCTGGGGGTGGCGGCGTTCGTGGTCGGCGTCACGACCGTCAAGGGCTACGAGATCGAGCGCGACGTCAAGATGGCGGTGGGCGACGTGCTGGCGGTGCACGACTACACGTTCCGCTTCCTGGGCGTGCGCGAGGCAAACGGCCCCAACTACCGCGCCGTGCGCGGCGCCGTGGAGGTGGACCGGCGCGGCAAGCCATTTGCGCTGCTGCAGCCGGAGAAGCGCGTGTATTTCGCGCAGTCGCAGATGCCGATGACCGAGGCGGCGATCCGCTCCGGGTTTTTCGGCGATCTGTACGTGTCGCTCGGCGAACCGGTGGACGATGCCGGCGCCTGGACGCTGCGCGTCTATTACAAGCCCTTCGTCACCTGGATCTGGGGCGGCTGCGTGCTGATGGCGCTCGGCGGGCTGCTGGCCGCAAGCGACCGTCGCTACCGCACGGCCGCGCAGCGCGACACCGCCGCCGCGGTGCAGCCGGCATGATGCGCGGGCCTGCGGCGCGGCGCGCCGGTGCGCGCTCGACGTCGGGTACGCCGGCGGGAGCGCTTCGCACATGACGCGCCGCCGGCTGCTGTTTCTGCTGCCGCTGGCCGCCTTCGTCGTGCTGGCGGGTTTCCTGCTGCGCGGGCTGTGGCTGAATCCGCGCGAGGTGCCCTCGCCCCTGATCGGCAAGCCCGCGCCCGCTTTCGAGCGCGCCACGCTCGACGGCGGACGTACGTTTTCCACGGCCGACATGCGCGGCCAGGTCTGGGTGCTGAACGTGTGGGCGTCCTGGTGCGCGCCCTGTCGCGAGGAGCACCCGCTGTGGAATGCCTTCGCGCGCGAGCGCCGTGCGCCGCTGGTGGGGCTCAATTACAAGGACGACCCTGCCAACGCCAGCCGCTTCCTGCGCGAGCTCGGCAATCCTTACGCGGTCACGGTGGTGGACCGCGACGGTGCGATCGGCATCGAATACGGCGTCTACGGCGTGCCGGAGACGTTCGTGATCGACCGCGCCGGCGTGATCCGCCTCAAGCACATCGGGCCGGTCACGCCCGAGGTCATGGAGCGGAAAATCGTGCCGCTGCTGCGGGAGCTGCAGCAATCATGACGAAGTGGTCGCGTCTGCTGGCGGCGTTGCTGTGTGCGTTCGCGCTCGAGGGCGCCGGCGCGAATTCCGCGCAGCCGACCGTGGACGACCCGGTGGCGGCGGCGCGCGAGGTGCGGCTGGCGGCGCAATTGCGCTGCCTGGTGTGCCAGAACCAGTCGATCGCCGATTCGAACGCGGATCTCGCCAAGGACCTGCGCAACAAGCTGCGCGAGCAGATCGCCGCCGGCAAGAGCGACGAGGAGATCATCGCCTTCATGACCGCGCGCTACGGCGACTTCGTGCTGTACCGGCCGCCGTTCAAGACGACCACCGCGCTGCTGTGGCTGGGGCCGGCGCTGCTGCTCGCCGCCGGCGTGCTGGTGGTCGTGCGCCTGCTGCGGGTGCGCCGCCGTGCGGCCGCCGAACTGTCGGCCGAGGAGCGTGCGCGCGCGCAACGGCTGCTCGCCGGCACGGAGTCCGAGCGGCCGTGATCGCCTTCGTCGTCTGCGCCGCGCTCGCGTTGGCGGTGGGCGTCGGCTGGACCCTGCGGCCGCTGTGGGCACGCGCGCCGCGCACCGTGACGGTCGACCGCACGCAGACCAACCTGGCGATCCTGCGCGGCCAACTGGCGGATCTGGAGGCGCAGCGGCAGCGCGGCGAGCTGGCGCCCGCCGAATACGAGGAAGCCAAGGCGG
>JANWUU010000157.1 GCA_025057735.1 Burkholderiaceae bacterium | reverse complement strand
CCACCACAGCCGCGCGGCGAAGGAGCCGCCGTGCGCGTCGTACGCCACCAGTTGCGTGTCGTCGTGCAGGCCCCAGCGCCGCATCGTGGCCAGCAGCGCATCGCGCGCCGGCAGCGGATGGCGCCCGTTGGTGCCGTGCTTCGGTCCGGAGAGGTCGGTCTCGACGTCGGCGAAGAACGCACCCGGGATGTGACCCTGCGCGTAGGCGCGGCGGCCCGCCGCGGGATGGGCCAGGTCGTGCCGGCAGTCGACCACGCAGCAGCGGCCTAGCGCCGTGGCGAGCGTCTGCACGTCGATCAGCGTCGTGTAAGGCATGGCGGGCGGCAGTGTAGCGGTGCGGACTACAATCGCGCGCCTCGTGGGGAGCCCGTATGGCGCAGGAGCCGCCGCCCGATCAGAACCTGACCTTCGAGCAGGCGCTGCAGGAACTGGAAGCGATCGTCCAGAACATGGAGTCGGGCGCGCTCGGGCTGGAGGCGTCGATCGCTGCCTACCGCCGCGGGGCGGAACTCGTCAAGTTCTGCCAGAGCCGGCTGGCGGCCGCCGAAGAGCAGATCAAGGTGC
The DNA here is from genome assembly GCA_025057735.1 of Burkholderiaceae bacterium. The sequence goes on along the minus strand of JANWUU010000157.1, from coordinate 3,950 downwards.
TGGAGGGCGATCTGCTCAAGCCGCTCGATCCCGCGCAGTTGCGCGGCGGGCAGGGCGGATCCGCATGACGACGGACGGGGGGGTGTCGCTCGCGCGCTGGATGCAGGAGCGCCTGACGCGCTTCGAGACCTGCGCGGAGGCGGCGCTGCCGCCGTCGGGCCGCCAGCCGCAGCGCCTGCACGAGGCGATGCGGTACGCGGTCCTGGGCGGCGGCAAGCGCGTGCGGCCGCTGCTCGTCTACGCCGCGGGCGAGTGGGCGGGTGCCGAGGCGGCGGTGCTGGACTGCGCGGCGCTGGCGGTGGAGTTCGTGCACGTGTACTCGCTGATCCATGACGATCTGCCGTGCATGGACGACGACGTGCTGCGGCGGGGGCGGCCGACCGTGCATGTGGCCTTCGATGAGGCCACCGCGATGCTCGCCGGCGATGCGCTGCAGGCCGAGGCCTTCCGCGTGCTGGCCGATGCGCCGGCCTGCTGCGAGGTGCGGGCGGCGCTGATGCGCGAGCTGGCGCATGCGGCCTCCACCGCCGGCATGTGCGGCGGGCAGGCGATCGACCTGGCGGCCGTGGGGCAGCGGCTCACGCTGGAAGAACTGGAGACGATGCACCGGATGAAGACCGGTGCGCTGCTATTGGCCTCGGTGCGCATGGGCGCGCTGGCCGCGCGGCTGCACGGCGATGCGTTGCAGGCGCTGGACCGCTATGGCGAAGCGATCGGACTGGCGTTCCAGATCGTCGACGACGTGCTCGACGTCGAGGGCAGCGCCGAGGCGCTCGGCAAGACCGCCGGCAAGGATGCGCGCCAGGACAAGCCGACTTACGTGTCGGTGCTCGGCCTGGCGGCGGCGCGGGCACGGGCCGAAGCGCTGCGGCAGCAGGCGCATGCGGCGCTGGCGCAGGCCGGCGCCGCGGCCGAGCGTCTGCGACAATTGGCCGATTTCATCGTGCTGCGCTCGCACTAAAGGCCCCTGCGATGTACGAGTTGCTGAAGACCATCGACTCGCCGGCCGACCTGCGCCGCCTGGAGCGCGCGCAACTGAAGCAACTGGCCGACGAGCTGCGCGCCTTCGTGCTGGAATCGGTGTCGCGTACCGGCGGCCATCTGTCGTCCAACCTGGGGACGGTGGAACTGGCGATCGCGCTGCACTACGTGTTCGACACGCCGAACGACCGGCTGATCTGGGATGTGGGCCACCAGAGCTACCCGCACAAGATCCTGACGGGCCGGCGCGAGGCGATGGCCACGCTGCGCCAGTTCGGCGGCATCTCGGGGTTTCCGCGCCGCTGCGAGTCCGAGTACGACACCTTCGGCACCGCCCATTCGTCGACCTCGATTTCGGCCGCGCTCGGTATGGCGGTGGCCTCGCGTCACAAGGGCGAACGCCGCCACCACATCGCGGTAATCGGCGACGGCGCGATGACGGCCGGCATGGCCTTCGAGGCGCTGAACAATGCCGGCGTGACCGAGAACATCCGCCTGCTCGTCGTCCTGAACGACAACGACATGTCGATCTCGCCGCCGGTGGGCGCGCTGAACCGCTATCTGGCGCGGCTGATGAGCGGCAAGTTCTACGCCGCGGCCAAGAACGTCGGCAAGCAGATGCTGCGCCCGGTGCCGCCGCTGTTCGAGCTGGCGCGCAAGTTCGAGGAACATGCCAAGGGCATGGTGGTGCCGGGCACGATGTTCGAGGAGTTCGGCTTCAACTACATCGGGCCGATCGACGGCCACGACCTCGACGCGTTGATCCCGACGCTGGCCAACCTGAAAGCGTTGGAAGGTCCGCAGTTCCTGCACGTGGTCACGCGCAAGGGCCAGGGCTACAAGCTGGCCGAGGCCGATCCGGTGCTTTATCACGGCCCGGGGCGGTTCGACCCCAAGGAAGGCGTCAAGAAAGCGGCGCCGACCAAGCCGACCTACACGCAGGTGTTCGGCGACTGGCTGTGCGACATGGCGCGCGCCGACCCGCGCTTAATCGGCATCACGCCGGCGATGCGCGAAGGCTCGGGCCTGGTGCGCTTCGAGCAGGAATTCCCGCACCGCTACTTCGACGTCGGCATCGCCGAACAGCACGCGGTGACCTTCGCCGCGGGGCTGGCCTGCGAGGGCCTGAAACCGGTGGTGGCGATCTACTCCACCTTCCTGCAGCGCGCGTATGACCAATTGATCCACGACGTGGCGATCCAGAATCTGCCGGTGGTGTTCGCGCTCGACCGCGGCGGGCTGGTCGGCGCCGACGGCGCCACCCACCACGGCGCGTTCGATCTTTCCTACCTGCGCTGCATTCCGAACCTGACCGTGATGGCGCCGGCCGACGAGAACGAGTGCCGCATGATGCTGACCACGGCCTTTCGCCTCGATGGACCGGCGGCGGTGCGCTATCCGCGCGGCAGCGGCGTCGGCGTGCCGGTCGATCCGGAGCTGAGGGCGTTGCCGGTGGGACGCGGCGAGGTGCGGCGTGAATCCGCCGCGCCGGCGGGACGGCGCATCGCGATCCTCGCCTTCGGCTCGATGGTGCAGCCGGCATTGATCGCCGCCGAGCCGCTGGATGCCACGGTGGCCAACATGCGCTTCGTCAAGCCGCTCGACCGCGAACTGCTGCGCCGGCTGGCGGAATCCCACGACGCGCTGGTGACGGTGGAGGAAAACGTGGTGATGGGCGGGGCGGGTTCGGCCTGCTCGGAGGCGCTGGCCGAGCTGGGCATCGAGCGCCCGATGCTGCATTTGGGGCTGCCGGACGAATTCATCGACCACGGCGATCCGGCGCGGCTGCTTGCCAGCGTCGGACTGGATGCGGCCGGCATCGAGGAGTCGATCCGCGCCCGCTTCGGCCACCTGCTGGCCGCGCCGCGGCGTGCCCGCTCGGCGGCGTGACGGGGCCGTGCGACCGATCGCGGTCTTCCAGCACGCGCCGGACGTCTTGCCGGGCTATTTCCTGGAATGGGCCGCCGCCCGTGGGCTGCGCTGCGAGGTCTTCCATCCTTATCGCGGCGAGCCGGTACCACAGGATCCGCGCGCCTTTGCGGGCGTGTGCCTGATGGGTGGGCCGATGAGTGTCAACGACCCGCTGCCCTGGCTCGAAGACGAGCTGGCGCTGATCCGCGCCGCCGATGCGGCGCGCGTGCCGGTCATCGGGCATTGCCTCGGCGGCCAGTTGCTGGCCAAGGCGTTCGGCGCGCCGGTTTCTCGCCACCGCGTCAAGGAGATCGGCTGGTGCGAGGTCACGGTGACGGACGCCGAGGCGGCGCGGCGTTGGCTCGGCGACGCGGCCCCCGGGGGGTTGGAGGTCTTTCAATGGCACGGCGACACGTTTGCGGTCCCGGCCGGGGCGCGCAATTTCCTCGCCAGTCCACTGTGCGCGCACCAGGCCTTCGTGCTGGAGCGCGACGGTTTCGCGCATCTGGGGCTGCAGTTTCATTGCGAGATGACCCCGGCGCTGATCCGCGGCTGGCTGGCGCAGCCGGACTGGCTGGAAGAGATCGTCGCCGAGCGCCGCGCCACCGGCGGCCCCGGCGTGCAGGACGCCGAGGCGATGCTGCATGAGGTGCAGGCGCGTTGCGCGCGGATGAATGCGCTGGCCGCGCGCCTATACGACCGGTGGCGTGAAGGGCTGCGCAGCGAGCCAGCCGCACGCTGACATGCGCGCGGCCGCCATGCGGCGCGGCGCGTCCGCGCGGCTACCGGCGCCGGGGCACGTCTTCCCAGACGTCGCGCCGGCGCGTGGCGGGGTAATCGGTCCCGTAGATCGACGCCAGGTTACGCGCCGGCCGCGCCGGCACGAGCTCCTGATGCACTCGGGCGAGCAGCATGAGCTCGGACATGGCCTCCGGGTCGATCGGCGTCTGGTTGCCGTCAGCCAGCCACAGCTTGTCGAAATAGGTGTTCAGCTCCGGGTAACCCCACATGAGCCTGATCGAATTCAGGATCGCAGGATACCGCTTCTCGAGCACCGA
>JANWUU010000071.1 GCA_025057735.1 Burkholderiaceae bacterium | reverse complement strand
TTATCACGCCCGCCGCTGGAGCGAGCGTCTCGGCGGGGCGCAGATTTACCTGAAGCGCGAGGACCTGAATCACACCGGCGCGCACAAGATCAACAACACGGTCGGTCAGGCGCTGCTGGCGCGCCGGATGGGCAAGCGCCGTGTGATCGCGGAAACGGGCGCCGGCCAGCACGGTGTGGCCACCGCCACCGTCGCCGCGCGCTACGGCATGGAGTGCGTCGTCTACATGGGAGCGGAGGACGTCGCCCGTCAGTCGCCCAACGTGTACCGCATGAAGCTGCTGGGCGCGACCGTCGTGCCGGTCGAAAGCGGCTCCCGTACGTTGAAGGACGCGCTCAACGAGGCGATGCGCGACTGGGTCACGCACGTGGAGAGCACCTTTTACATCATCGGCACGGTGGCCGGCCCGCATCCGTATCCGATGATGGTGCGCGACTTCAACGCGGTGGTCGGCCGCGAGTGTCGGGTGCAGATGCCGGAGATCGCCGGCCGCCAGCCCGATTACGTCATCGCCTGCGTCGGCGGCGGCAGCAACGCCATGGGCATTTTTTACGACTACATCGAGGACCGTGCGGTCAAGCTGATCGGCGTCGAGGCCGCCGGCGAGGGCCTGCAGACGACCCGCCACGCGGCCTCGCTGCAGCGGGGCCGCCCGGGCGTGCTGCACGGCAACCGCACCTATCTGCTGCAGGACGAGGACGGGCAGATCATGGCCACGCATTCGATCAGCGCTGGCCTGGACTATCCGGGCGTGGGCCCCGAGCACGCCTGGCTGAAGGACAGCGGGCGCGCCGAATACGTCGGCGTCACCGACGCGGAGGCGCTGCAGGCCTTTCACGACTGCTGTCGCATCGAGGGCATCATTCCGGCGCTCGAGTCGAGCCACGCGCTTGCCTACGCTGCCAAGCTCGCGCCCACCCTGCCGCGCGAACGCATCATCCTGGTCAACCTGAGCGGTCGCGGCGACAAGGATCTGGGCATCGTGGCCGCGGCGGGAGATCCGACGGCGGCCGTCGCCGGGAAAGCGCACTGATGTCCCGTCTGGCCGGCCGTTTCGCGGAACTGGCCCGTGCGGGACGCAAGGGTTTGATTCCGTACATCGCCGCCGGTGACCCGACGCCGGAGTTCACCGTGCCGCTGATGCAGGCGCTGGCCGCCGCGGGGGCCGACGCGATCGAGCTCGGCGTCCCGTTTTCGGATCCGATGGCCGACGGGCCGACCATCCAACGGGCGACCGAGCGCGCGATCGCCAATGGCGTCGGTTTGCGCCAGACGCTGGCGCTGGCGGCGGAGTTCCGACGCGCCGACCCGCACACGCCGCTGGTGCTGATGGGCTACGCCAATCCGATCGAGGCGATGGGACTGGAGGCGTTTACCCGGGCGGCGCGCGCAGCCGACGTCGACGGCGTGCTGGTCGTGGACTATCCGCCGGAAGAGTGCGAAGGATTCGCCGCAGCGCTGCGCGCGGTGCAGATCGATCCGATTTTCCTGCTGGCGCCGACCTCGACGCCGGAGCGCATCGCCCGCATTGGGCGCATCGCCTCCGGGTACGTGTACTACGTCAGCCTGAAGGGGACGACCGGCGCCGGTCACCTGGATGTCGCGGAGGTGGTGGCGCGCATGCCGCGGTTGCGCGCCGAGGTCCGGGTGCCGATCGGTGTGGGCTTCGGCATCCGCGACGCGCAGAGCGCGGCGGCGGTGGCGCGCGTGGCCGACGCGGTCGTGGTCGGCAGCCGCATCATCGAGGAAATCGAAAGGACGCCGCGCGAGCGGGTGGTCGAGGCGGTGCACGCGCTGCTGGCCGAGATGCGGCGCGCGATCGACGCGGCGACCGTGGCGTCGGCGACGCGCTGAAACCGGAGGGTCCGATGAGCTGGATCGAGAAACTGCTGCCCCCGCGTATCAAGCAGGGGGGGTCACGCAAGAGCGTGCCCGAAGGTCTGTGGACCAAGTGTCCCGGGTGCGAGGCGGTCCTGTATTCGGCCGAGCTGCAGCGCTCGCTGCACGTCTGCCCGAAGTGCGGGCACCACATGCGCATCGGAGCGCGCGAGCGGCTGGATGCGCTGCTCGACGCCGAGGGCCGCTACGAGATCGGGCAGGAGGTTTTGCCGGTCGATCCGCTGAAGTTCAAGGACAGCAAGAAGTACCCCGAGCGGCTGCAGGAAGCGATGCAGGAGACCGGCGAGACCGACGCGCTGGTGGTGATGGGCGGGGCGATCCGCACGCTGCCGGTGGTCGCGGCTGCCTTCGAATTCGGCTTCATGGGCGGCTCGATGGGGTCGGTCGTCGGCGAGCGATTCGTGCGCGGGGTGCAGACCGCGCTGGAGCAGAAGGTGCCGTTCGTCTGCATCACCGCCAGCGGCGGCGCCCGCATGCAGGAGAGCCTGCTGTCGCTGATGCAGATGGCCAAGACGACGGCCATGGTCGCCAAGCTGGCCGAGGCGAAGCTGCCCTTCATCTCCGTCCTGGCAGACCCGACGATGGGGGGTGTCTCGGCCAGCTTCGCCTTCATGGGCGACATCGTGATCGCCGAACCGAAGGCGCTCATCGGCTTCGCGGGCCCGCGCGTGATCGAGCAGACGGTGCGCGAGAAGCTGCCGGAGGGCTTCCAGCGCGCCGAGTTCCTGCTGCAGAAGGGCGCGATCGACATGATCGTCGACCGGCGCCAGTTGCGCGACGAACTGGCACACCTGCTGGCGCTGCTGCAGCGTCAGCCGCTGGACGCGATCAGCTGAGTCAAGCAGGCGCCAGGCGCGGCGGCGTCCGGCGCGAGGGCGGGCGGTTGGAAGGATCCACGTCGGAACTCGATGCCTGGCTGGCGCGCATCGAGCGTCTGCACGGCCGGCCGATCGACCTGTCGCTGGAGCGCGTGCGGGCCGTCGCGCGGCGTCTGGACATCGATCTGACGTCCTGTACGACCTTCGTGGTCGGCGGCACCAACGGCAAGGGCTCGACGTGCGCCTTCCTGGATGCCATTTTGCGGGCGGCCGGCTACCGGGTTGGCCTGTATACGTCGCCGCACCTGCTGCGCTTCAACGAGCGCGCCCGCATCGGCGGCGTGCCGGCCGACGATGCAGAGCTGATCGCGCAGTTCGAGGCGGTCGAGCGCGCGCGCGGCGGCACCACGCTCACCTATTTCGAATTCACGACACTGGCGATCCTGCGCCTGTTCGCGCACGGTGGGCTCGATGCCGCCGTCCTGGAGATCGGTCTGGGCGGGCGGCTCGATGCGGTGAACATCGTCGATGCCGACTGCGCGGTGCTGACCACCGTGGACATCGATCACGTCGAATACCTTGGCCCCACGCGCGAAGCCATCGGCTTCGAGAAAGCGCACATCTTCCGCGCGCACCGACCGGCGATCGTGTCCGACCCGCAGCCGCCGGCCAGCGTGCTCGACGTGGCGCGTGCCTGCGGCGCGGATCTGTGGTTGCGCGGCCGCGATTTCGACGGGCGTGGCGAGCGCCAGCAATGGAGCTACATCGGCCGTGCGGTGCGGCGCAGCGGGCTGCCCTATCCGGCGTTGCGCGGCGCCAGCCAGTTGCTGAATGCCAGCGCGGCACTGGCGGCGCTGGAAGCGGTGGCGCCGCGCCTGCCCGTCAGCCAGCAGGCGGTGCGCACCGGTCTGCTGACGGCGGAACTTGCGGCGCGCTTCCAGGTGCTGCCGGGCCGGCCGACGGTGGTTCTCGACGTCGCCCACAACCCGCAGGCGGCGGCCGAACTGGCGCGCAACCTGGAGCGGCAGGGTTTCTTCCCGCGCACGCATGCCGTGTTCGGCATGCTGCGCGACAAGGACGTGCGTGCGGTGGTGGAGCGCGTCGCGCCAGCGGTCGACGTCTGGCATGTCGGCCCGACCCCCGGCGCGCGCGGCGCGAGTGCGGAAGCGCTGAGCGCGATCGTGCGCGCGGTGACCGCGAGCGCGGAAGTGCACACGTACCCGAACGTGGCAGCCGCTCTCGCCGCCGCCCGCGAGGCGTGTCGCGTCGATGATAGGATCGTCGTGTTCGGAAGCTTTTTGACGGTTGCCGAAGCGATGCGGGCGAGCGGCGATTCGACGCCGGCGCGATGATCATGGGGTGGGCATTCTGGCGCGCCGACGGCAAGCCCGCGCGCGCGCGCGGCGCGCAGGAATCCGACGAGGCGCGTGCGTTGCGGGTGCGGGCGCGGCGCCGGCTCATCGGTGCCGCCGTGCTGCTGCTGACGACGGCGATCGTGGTGCCGCTGCTGCTGGACCCGGCGCCGCGGCCCGTGTCGGACAACATCGCGATCGACATCCCGAGCGACCGACAGCCCTTCACGCCCCGCTTGCCGTCGCCTGCCGTCCCGGCGGCCGAGCCGGCGCCACCCACCGCGAGCGCGGAGCCGCCGACGCCGAAGGCTGCCGAGGCTGCCGCCAAGGACACGCGTCCCGCCGACGCGGCGCGCGAAGGCAAACATCTGCTGCAGGCGGCGGCGCTGAGCTCGGAGAGCGCGGCGCGCGAGCTCAGCGAGCGGCTGCGCAAGGCGGGCTTCGCGCCCTTCACGGAGAAGATCGAAACCCGCGAC